>JBDLVB010000151.1:0-3166 GCA_039805005.1 Actinomycetota bacterium | reverse complement strand
TCTAATGTGAAGCCAATGAAGGTTGTTGTTGATGCAGCAAATGGTATGGGTGGGCTCACAGTTCCTGCTGTGTTGGGTGAGGCAGCAGGTCTAGCCAAGCTACCTATCGAGATTGTCGACATGTACTTTGAACTAGACGGTACTTTCCCAAACCACGAAGCCAACCCACTTGAGCCTAAGAACCTGGTTGATTTGCAGAAGGCTGTTGTTGAACACAAAGCAGACCTAGGTCTTGCTTTTGACGGTGACGCAGACCGTTGTTTCGTAATTGATGAGAATGGTAACCCGGTTACTCCAAGTGCTGTTGCTGCGATGGTTGCTAAGCGAGAAATTGCCAGAGCACGAGCACTTGATCCAAATGCTGACATCACTATTTTGTATAACCTCATCACTTCAAAGATTGTCGCTGAAGTTATTGAGTCAGAGGGAGCAAAGGGAGAGCGAACCAAGGTTGGGCACTCTCTAATCAAGGACCGTATGGCTGCAACTAACGCTGCCTTCGGAGGAGAGCACTCTGCTCACTACTACTTCAAGAGTTTCTGGGGAGCTGACAACGGAATGTTGGCAGCGATGCATGTTCTAGCCGAGTACGGTTCTCAGCCGGAAACTCTTAGTGCTATCTCTAAGCAATACAACCCTTACTTCTTATCTGGTGAGATTAACTCAACTGTTACCGATGTTCCAGCTGCTAGGGGCAGAGTTGAAAGCCGAGCTACTTTTGACCACCTAGATGGCGTCACAGTCTCAGGAACAGATGAGCAAGGTCACTGGTGGTGGTTCAATGTGAGGGCTTCCAACACCGAGCCTCTGCTTCGTCTAAACGTTGAAGCCAAGGCTGAAGCGACCATGGAGGCCATCAGAGATGAAGTCTTAGGCCTCATTCGTAGGTAACGATTTGGTTTCTTTTGGGGTCTATTTAGGGCGATAATAGAGTCCATGACTTACATGAATGGCAAGACAGACACCCGTATAGAGCACAAGGTTGCAGACCTGTCGCAAGCAGATTATGGAAGACACCTAATTCGCCTAGCTGAAAACGAGATGCCTGGACTCATGGCTTTGCGTGAGCAGTTTGGTCCTCACCAGCCACTTCGTGGTGCCCGTATCGCAGGTTCTCTGCACATGACTATTCAGACAGCTGTTCTGATTGAAACTTTGGTAGCTCTTGGAGCTAAAGTCCGTTGGGCTTCATGCAACATTTTCTCAACTCAAGATGAAGCTGCTGCTGCTGCTGTTGTTGGTCCTCACGGAACAGTTGCTTTGCCTCAGGGTGTTCCAGTTTTTGCTTGGAAGGGTGAATCACTAGAAGAGTACTGGTGGGCTACTGAGCGCATCTTCGACTGGACCCAAGAAGCTATTGCTGAAGGTGCAGACTACATCGGTCCAAACATGATCTTGGATGACGGTGGAGATGCAACTCTTCTAGTTCACAAGGGTCGCGAATTTGAATTGGCTGGATCAGTTCCACCAGCAGGTCTTGAAGACAGCGAAGAGTATCGAGTAATCCTTAACCTTCTAACTGAGCAATTGAAATTGCAGAAGGATCGCTTCACTAGAGTTGCAGCAGATATCTATGGTGTTACTGAAGAAACAACCACCGGTGTGAAGCGTCTATACGAAATGTTCAAACGACCAAATCTAAGTTTGATAACAAGTATGGAATCCGTCACTCACTACCAGATGGTCTAAACCGTGCAACAGACATCCTTATCGGTGGAAAGACTGTATTCATCGCTGGTTATGGAGATGTTGGTAAGGGTGCAGCTGAAGCTATGCGTGGCCAAGGTGCTCGCGTAATCATCAGCGAAGTTGACCCGATTTGTGCTCTACAGGCTGCGATGGATGGATTCCAGGTCACCACAATTGAAAAGGTAGTCAAGGAAGCTGACTTCTTTATTACTGGAACTGGTAGCCCAGCGATTATTAGAACAGAACACGTTCTACAGATGAAGCACCTTGCAGTTATTGCAAACATCGGTCACTTCGACAATGAGATTGACATGGCTGGCATCGAGCGCATTGCTGGAGCAAAGAAGATTGAGGTCAAGCCTCAGGTTGATGAGTGGCAGCTACCCAATGGCAATTCAGTTCTAATTCTTTCTGAAGGACGTCTGATGAACCTAGGTAACGCAACAGGTCACCCGTCATTTGTAATGAGCACATCGTTTAGCAATCAAGTACTAGCTCAGATCGAGCTATTTACTAAGAGGTCCGAATACCCAGTCGGCGTCTACATTTTGCCTAAACACCTAGATGAGCAGGTTGCTCGTCTTCACCTAAAAGCCCTAAACGTTGAGCTGACAGAGCTAACCAGTGACCAGGGCCGTTATATCGGAGTGGAGCCTCAGGGCCCATTCAAGCCGGATCACTACCGCTACTAGAAAGTACCTTGCATGTTTAAAATCCTTATCGTCGAAGACGATGATGCTCTTAGAGAGCAGCTAGAAATTGGGTTGATGGCCAGTGGATTTGATGTTTGCTTCGCAGCCAATGGTCTAGACGCTATTCCTGCTTTTGAGGCTAACAAGCCAGACCTTATTCTTCTTGATCTAATGTTGCCTGGTAAGAACGGTATCGAGATTTGTACCGAGATTAGAAGAAACTCTGGTGTTCCAATCATCATGCTTACCGCTAGAACTGATGACACCGACATGATTCGTGGTCTAGAAGCAGGTGCGGATGACTATGTCACCAAGCCATACAAGATTGAAGTTTTGGTTTCAAGAATCAAGGCTCGTCTTCGCCCACTCAAAGATGTTCAGCACCCAATCATCAAACTTGGTTCTATCGAGATGGACACCTTGAGCCACGAGGTTCGCAAGGGAAACAAGAAGATTGCGCTTACTCCACTAGAGTTCAAGCTTTTGCTAACTCTTGCATCTCACCCAAATGAGGTATTCAGCAGAGAGATGTTGTTGGAGCAGGTTTGGGAGTACACCTACAAGGCAGACACTCGTCTAGTAAACGTTCACGTTCAACGTTTACGTTCAAAGATTGAAGACGACCAAGAAGATCCAAAGCTAGTTGTGACCGTAAGAGGTTGGGGCTACAAGGCGGGGCCTGAGTAAATGATAGTTAGCCGCATTTCAAAAGCGGCATTAGATCGATTCAGATCTTCGCTGACTCTCAGGGCATTGGTTTATACCGTTGCTCTTTCTGGCACAGC
>JBDLVB010000150.1:0-2533 GCA_039805005.1 Actinomycetota bacterium | reverse complement strand
ATTGAGTCTGAACTGGGTATTACCTTCTCAGTCGAAGGTCTTGCTGGAAAGTATGAGAATCTCTTCATTCCTCTGCACGGTGCTTACCAAGCAGCTAACGCAGCAGTTGCTATTGCTGCAGTTGAAGAATTCATTGGGGGAGCATCAGCACCACTATCAGATCTGATTCTTAGACCAGCACTCGCTGATGTTTCATCACCTGGAAGATTGCAGGTAGTCAGCAAGTCTCCAAGAATCATTTTGGATGCAGCACATAACCCTCATGGTGCCTTCTCGCTGGCATCAGCATTGACTGATTCCTTTGGATTACCTCACGTGGTTGGAGTGGTATCTATCCTTGGCGAGAAAGATGCGGAAGGGATCCTGCAGCATCTTGAGAAAGTGATGGCTGAAATCATCATCACTAAGAGCACAAGTGTTAGAGCAAGTAACACTGATGAACTTGCAGTTATCGCTAGAAAAGTATTCGGAGATGATCGAGTATTTGTTGAAGAGGACTTCAGAGAAGCTCTTTCTTTGGCGGAAGTGAAACTACCGCCAACTCCTAATTCAACGATTGTTGTTACAGGGACGGTATCTTTGATTGGGGACGTGCTCAAGTTCCGCCAAATTCAGGAGGATTCAGATGAATAATCGTTCAGTTCGCAGAACCCTAGGTTCAATGGTTCTTGCCTTTGAATCTTTCGTAGTTTTCTTTGGAACCCTGGCTGCATTTGGTTTGAAGGTAGCTGATGGACCGACAGTGTGGGGAATCGGACTTACTCTTTCAGCAATTCTTATTCTCACCCCTGGTTATCTAGGCAAGAAGGGTTCCTACTGGTTCGGTTGGGCTCTTCAGATAGTTCTTCTAGTTGTTTCTTTCTTCGTGCCATGGATGCTTCTAATCTCAATCATCTTCGTTGGATTCTGGGGTTGGGCAATGATTGCTGGCTACACAATCGATCTGGCTAAGAAAAACCGTGCTGGTGAAAATGTTTTCAAAATAGAAACCGATAAGGACAACAAATAATGACTGAACAGACTCTTGTATTAGTAAAGCCAGATGGTGTGAAGAGAAACCTAATTGGCGAGATCATCAGAAGAATTGAAACCAAAGGTTACGTCATTGTTGATGTGAAGAAGCTAACTCCCTCAAGAGAACTTCTAGCCCAGCACTATGCAGAGCATGAAGGTAAGCCTTTCTATGAACCACTAGTTGAGTTCATGGCATCAGGCGATGTTGTTGCACTAAAGGTAGAAGGCAACAGAGTTATCGAAGGCTTTAGAGCACTTGCCGGAGCAACAGATCCAACAGCAGCACTTCCAGGAACCATCAGAGGAGACCTGGGTCGCGACTGGGGTCTAAAGGTTCAGCAGAATCTAGTTCACGGTTCTGATTCAGTTGAATCAGCAACGAGAGAACTAGCTCTCTGGTTCTAATCACCGAAGCTTAAAGTTTGATGGGATGCCCAAGAGGGCATCCCATCAACTGTTTAACTAAGTATTAGATCCATCCGAGCTGATTGAACATCGGAATCCATCGAGTCCAGAATCTAATAACAATCGAGACGATGATGATTAGGAATGTTGCAAGTACCCAAATCCAAGCTTTAGCGAATGCTCCATCCCAGAGTGCTGTTGTTCTAATTGGCATCGGAATGATGTCTTCTCTAGCACTGAATAAGAACAGTGTTACGAAGATTGGAATCATTCCAGTCCAAGCCACCATGCAGTAAGGGCATAGGACGTTAATTACTAGAAGGCTCTGGCTGAATAGCCAAAGAACGAATAGGAAGCCAAAGAAGTTTCCTAGAAGGAATAATCTCCAGAACCATTTAGCAAATTTAGCTTTAGCAAGAATTGCGAAACCAACAATGATTGGTGCCATGAAAGCAGCAATACCAATTAGAGAGTTCGGGAAGCCTAGAAGTTTTGCCTGCCAAGTCAGCATCACTGTCTTGCAGGAGATAAAGATGGATAAGAACTAGAGCAAGGGATCTTGGGGCTCCAATTAGTTCTTTTTCTGCTGTTTTCTGCTCACTCATACTGCAAGTATGGCACGAGCAACCTTGGGATAAAGGCTGGTGTTTAGGGTAAAACCTGCCAATACACAGCAAACTTTGTTCTCAAAACCCATTATTTGCCTAGGAATTCTAATTTTCAAGGTCCTGTGGGGTAGTTGGTCTCGTCCACACAGAGATAAACAAAGGTTTCGCAGGTACTTTTTAGACGCTTACACGTAAGACCCATCGGGCAGCCTAAGTGGTCGGAGATAACTAAAGTCCTTGCATTATTGAGTTTTAGTTGTTCACAAAAGTGAATAACACGAGTTTTTAGGCAGAAGCCTAGTGAGTGTGGCCTAGGGCTTTTGCCGGGTATGGAGCACCTTAAATGGTGAAGAAAAAGAATGACGATCTTCCGATCGAAGAAGTAGTTGAAACTAAGAAGCCAGCACGTAAGCGTGGGGCTAAAGAAGTTATCGCTGAAGTAGTTGCTGAAGTAGTTGCCCCTGAAAAGAAATCTAAGAAGAAGGAAGCAGAGCCTAAAGAGGCTG
>JBDLVB010000149.1:0-3798 GCA_039805005.1 Actinomycetota bacterium | reverse complement strand
CGTGAGCGTAGAACTAACATCGATAGACGTCGTGAATACCAAGAGATGATGGATGCTAGAGCTGCCATGCGTGAAGAGATGGCTAAAGAAGGCAACCCAATCATTTCTTATGAAATTGGATCAGAACAAGATCCTGACCTAGCTACAGAAGAACCTGAACAAGCAGGTGTTGAGGAGCAAAAGTGAAGCTCTCAGATCACAGAGACATCCCTAAGGCGAAGAGAATCGTAGTCAAGGTTGGCTCATCTTCAATTACTGGTGCCAATGAAAAGAACCTCGACCGATTAGTTGAGGCAATCGCTAATTCAACAAAGAGTGGTCAAGAAATTGTTCTTGTTACATCTGGTGCTATCGCAACCGGTCTGCCCCTACTTAATCTCACAGAAAAGCCAAGTGATCTTGCAACCAAGCAAGCTCTAGCTTCTGTTGGTCAGAGCAAGCTAATGGGTAAGTATGAAACCAGCTTTGAAAGATTCAACCTTCTTGCAGGTCAAGTTCTTCTAACTGCAGGGGACTTTGAACAGGCCGAAACAAGTGAAAACGCTAGCAAGGCAATCGACAGACTGCTTGAACTAAAGGTTGTTCCTATCGTTAATGAGAACGACACAGTTGCCACCCAAGAAATTGCTTTTGGTGACAACGACAAGCTGGCTTCTCTCGTTGCTGTGCTGGTGAAGGCTGATGCCTTGATTCTTTTGAGTGATGTTGATGCTCTTTATGACAGACCACCAACAGAGCCAGGTTCACAAAAGATCGAATGGGTAGAACCAGAGGATGATCTTTCAACCATCAAGATTGGTGGAAGCGCTTCTACCGTTGGAACTGGTGGGGCTGAAACTAAACTTGAGGCAGCTAAGTATGCAAGAGGTCATGGTGTTACAGTTTTGCTTACTTCAATAGACAATGCCGCAGGCGTTCTCTCTGGTGAACGAGTTGGCACCTGGTTCCAAGCAAAGGAAACAAAATGAGTGCACTGGATCTAATCAAGAAAGCTAAAGCAGCTTCTTCTGCTCTAGGTCTTCTAACAACTGCTCAGAAGAATGAAATCCTAAAGAGCGTTTCTGTGCTTTTGACTTCTAGATCTGAAGAGATTCTTGTCGCTAACCACTTAGACCTAAAGCTTGCTAAAGAGTCTGGAGTCTCACAGTCTCTCCAAGACCGACTAGCACTAAGTGTTGAGAGAATTGACTCGCTGAAGTTTGCTCTAGCGGAACTTATTGAACTAAATGATCCAATCGGAGAACTAGTTAGAGACATCACTAGACCAAATGGTCTAAGCATCAAGGAAGTAAGAGTTCCATTTGGTCTTATTGGTGCCATCTATGAAGCAAGACCAAACGTAACCATCGACATTGCAGGTATGGCAATTAAGACTGGAAACGCTATCGTCCTTCGCGGTGGTTCTATGGCTGAGAACACCAACAGGGTTCTAGTTTCTATCCTTAGAGAAGCTTTCACTTCTAACAACCACAACCCAGATGCAATTCAGAGCGTTGATGAGTATGGTCGTGATGGTGCTGAAGTAATGATGAAAGCAACAGGACTTATTGACGTTCTAATTCCAAGAGGATCAGCAGGTCTTATCAAGACAGTTGTTGAAACCTCTAGAGTTCCAGTCATCCAAACCGGTGATGGCATCGTCCACATCTTCCTAGATGCAACAGCAAGACTTGATTATGCACTGGATATCGTAATCAACTCAAAGGTTCAAAGACCTTCTGTTTGTAATGCGCTTGAGACTCTTCTAGTTCACAGAGATGCCGTTGATAGATTGCTCCTTCCTATTCTTGAGAAGCTTGCAGCGAGCGGAGTTATCCTGCACGGTGATGAAAGAGTAAGAAGAGTATTCCCATCTGCCATTGAAGCTGTTGAAGAAGACTGGGCAACTGAGTATCACAGCCTTGAGCTATCTGTGAAGGTAGTCGATAGCTTTGACGAAGCCGTAGATCACATCGCTAAGTATTCAACCTCACACACAGAGAGCATTATTACTGAGGATGCTCACAATGCCGAGCAGTTCCTAGCCCGTGTTGACTCAGCTGTTGTGATGGTAAACGCCTCAACCAGGTTCACCGATGGCGGGGAGTTCGGTTTTGGAGCAGAAGTGGGTGTATCAACCCAAAAACTTCACGCAAGAGGCCCTATGGGTCTAGCAGAACTAACCAGCACTAAGTGGCTGGTCCGTGGAACAGGCCAGTCAAGGGCTTAGAGTCCCCATTTCTAGCCCCTCTAGGGTAGATTTGAACTAATCGTTATAGGAGAAAAATTGAAGTTTTTAGAACTATTTGCTCAAGAGGCTGAAGGCCACACAGCACACGTAACCTACCCATTTCCTGCAGTAGTGTTCGGAATCATCGCTATGGGTGTTTTCCTGGCTCTAGCAGCAGTTGTTTGGTCTTACCGTGACGTTGCTAACCGTCACGAGCACAAGGGTAAGAGCTCAAACCAAGGCTCACACTAAGGTTTAGTTTTGACCGTTAGAAGAAGAATTGGAGTCATGGGTGGAACCTTTGACCCCATTCACAACGGTCACCTTGTAGCAGCCAGCGAGGTTGCCTCAGCATTCAAACTAGATGAAGTTATCTTCGTTCCGACTGGTTCCCCATACCAAAAGCAGAATGTAACCTCCGCTGAACATAGATACCTCATGACTGTTATTGCAACCGCATCAAACCCTAGGTTCAAAGTAAGTCGAATTGATATTGATCGTGGGGGAGACACCTACACCGTAGACACCCTGCAAGAAATGAAGGAACTGCATCCAGATGCAGATCTAGTCTTCATCTCAGGTGCAGATGCTATTGCTCAGATACTTGCTTGGAAAGAAGCAGAAAGACTCTGGTCATTGGCTCATTTCGTAGCAGTCAGTAGGCCAGGTCATAACCTAACTATCCCTGATGCTCCTGAAGGATCAATTTCTTCTTTAGAGATTCCTGCTCTAGCTATCTCTTCAACAGATGTTAGAAGAAGAGTTGATAGCGGTTATCCAGTTTGGTACTTAGTTCCAGATGGTGTTGTTCAATACATTGCCAAGCACGAATTGTATGGTCAGCATGAGTGATTTCACTTCACAACCACTGACTAGAGCAGCAATTCAGGCACAAGCTGAGGCTATTGCTGCCCGTCAAGCCGCAGAAGCAGGATTACCAGTTCCAGTTATTGAACAAGCACCTCTTGCAGCAGAACCTCTAGTTGTTGCCCCTCCAGTTGTTGTTCCTCCGATTGTGGTGCCAATAGTCAAGACAGGCCATGTTGAACCGCAAAGATATGTGCAAACTGCTCAAGAAGAACCAGCTGTTTCTATGGATGAGGTTGAGAAGAACCTTGCCAGCGTTGAACTTGATGAAGACGGCAACCCAATCTTCAATGTTTCTTCAGCCCTAGTAGGCGAAACCACCGGAACAAACCTGATTGTTGATTTACCTCTGGACATCACTGCTGGTGGAGCAATCATTACTGACTCTGGTGAACTTGTTGTTACAGGAAGCATTGATGTTAGTGCTCTAATCACGCCAACCGGTGAAATAGATATCTCAGCGTTTACAGACAGTACCGATACTGATCTAGATCAGGATGCTCAGCAGAACTTTATTCCAGGTATTCCACCGATTCGTATTTCAGGTGTGATAACCAAGACCCTAAACCAACCAGGTATTCCAGGTGGTGCACACAGAGGCATCAACCCATACTGGTACGTGGCTATGATTTCAGCTGCAGCGGTACTTATTGCTGGCGGTATCGTACTTGCAATTTCTTCAGGACTATTCAACTAACTAACAAGAAAGCACTCATTGACTG
>JBDLVB010000148.1:0-3396 GCA_039805005.1 Actinomycetota bacterium | reverse complement strand
TCACGATAGTTGGTTTAAGCTTCGCGGCTTCAAGGACAAAGTCAAAAGATGGACTGAAGTCATTGATGTCGTATTTGCGTTTATTGATGTTTGTTGTTGAATCCTTTAGATCTCTTCGAGCTGGGTCAATGAACAGTCCATCGAATGAGTCAAGTGAAACTTCTGTTACATCTGCATGTTCAACTTTGACGTTCTCAAAGCCGGCAAGGTTATAGGTAGCGATAGCTGCTGTTACTTCATCCAATTCGTACGCAGTGACATTCATGTCCAAACTTGCAAAAGCAAGTGTCTCTGCACCTATCCCACAACCAAGATCCGCAATTGAAGTTAGTTTCTGATCTCTAAACCTGCCAGCATGAATGGCAGCTACTTTCAATCTCGAAGCCTGTTCCAGACCCTCTTCTGTGAAGAACATCCTCTCGGCAAACTCTCCGAACTTTGCCTTAGCTCTTCTTCTCAGTTTGATTTGGGTAAGTACCGTGGCAACAAGTTCTGCAGGATGACCCTTGCCTCTGAGCTTTGACACGATTTTGACCATGTCTGCCTTGGAGTCAATCTCTCCAACTTCGGCAAGTAGAGCCTGCCCCTCAGGGCTAATAAGGCTCAGGAAGCCATTGCGATTCATAACCCAACGCTAACAGCGAAGAGTTAGCACTCTGGTTGCAAGAGTGCTAAAAAGAGATAAACTTGTGCCAAAGGTGTGTTTTTCACCGAAATCCAGTAAATAAAGAAGAGGTTCATGTGTCGGTTTCAATCAAGCCACTAGAAGATCGTATTGTCGTTCTCCCAGTTGAGGCAGAGCAAGTCACTGCTTCGGGTCTGGTAATCCCAGACACCGCTAAGGAAAAGCCTCAGGAAGCTGAAGTTATCGCAGTTGGCCCAGGCCGCATTGATGACAACGGTAACCGCGTCCCACTGGACATCTCAGTTGGAGACCGAGTTATTTTCTCAAAGTACGGTGGCACAGAGCTAAAGTACAACGGAAAAGAGTACCTAGTGCTTTCAGCTAGAGACGTTCTAGCAATCGTAGAGCGCTAAATACTCAACAAAAGCCAAAGGGAACCTCGAGCAATGCTCGAGGTTTTCTCTTTAACTTCTTGAATGCCTGTTGAAAACTAAAACTAGGTTTCTCTAGATTCTTTATTCTCAGCAAATGAGAAAAGTCAAAAACATCAGCGCGCTTGTACTAATCACAGTTTGTGTTGTCTATCTGGTTTCAATAAGCAACGCCAAACCCTTTGCCCCATCCCTAAAAGTTGGCGTTCTAGTTTCTGATAGTGGGGCCTTGGCTTTTGCCGGCCCAATCCAAAGAGCCGCAGTTCGGTTGGCGGTTCGAGATATGGCTAACTCTGCAGAGCCAGTGAAGATCGATGTTAGTTACGTTGATGCTGGTGACACGGAAGATGAGAACAAAGTTGCAGTTAGAAAACTAAAAGCGCTTGACGTGGATGCGATCATTGCTCCGATTGAATCTGAAGCAGCTGAAGTCTTGGCTAGGCAAAATGAGAGAAACCCGGTGCCGATAATCTCTCCAGCTTCGCTAGGTGATGATCTTGGAAGTAAAGAATCTAAAGAGTGGTTGTTCCGAGTAGCAACTAGTCCAAGTCAAGACACTGTTGCGCTAGCAAACTTCATAGCTAAGGCTGGACACAAGAATGTGCTCATAGCATTTGGACCTCAGCCTCAAAATAGATCTCAACTCAAATCTCTATCCTTTGCCTTAGTTCTTAGAGGAGTTAAGGTTCAAACTTCTCCAATCAAAGAAGTGAAGACTATTGCCAAGAGCAAGCCAAACGCTCTAGTTCTTCTTTCCATGGAAGAGTCGATCACTTTCTTTGGCGCTCTGTCGGATTGGGTTGATCAAGTTCCTCAGGTTTATCTGGTGCCAAGCAATCTGGGGGATTACTCCTCGTTTCCTTGGGCTGCATCACTAAAGGGCACTCAAGCTCTCAGTCCCAAGGTAAAAGTAGGAGCCTCTAGTTGCCCAGGCTTTATTGGCTGGCAAGAGCTTGGAACCTGAACGACTGAGAGCTGCTATTTCAAGGGTAGAAGTTGAGGGGGCCAAGGTCTTTGATAAATACGGGTTCCTAGAGCAGACAGAGTATTCGGTCCTGCAATACGGCGGTTCTGGGAGGTTTTCACAGGTGTCGCTCTTTAGCCCAAATTGACCCTAAACAAGAGTGAAGTAGTCAGGGTAGAATTGGCTAATCTAAACTCCTGACAGGTTGAAAATGACTGAAAATAACCCATTTGGCTTCACTGGGCTTACTTATGACGACGTATTGCTTATGCCTGGACAGTCTGATGTTGTCCCAAGCCAGGTATCTACTGCCACACAGGTGACCAAGCGTCTATCTATCAACATCCCGCTACTTTCCTCAGCCATGGACACCGTGACCGAGGCCCGTCTAGCTATCGCTATAGCAAGACAGGGTGGTCTAGGTGTTCTACACAGAAACCTCTCTATTGACCAGCAGGCAACTCAGGTTGATCTAGTCAAGAGATCTGAAGCTGGAATGATTACCCATCCGGTAACCACTCACCAACTAGCAACACTTCAAGAAGTGGATGCTGTTTGTGCAACATTTAGAGTTTCAGGTCTTCCAGTTATTGATGAAGATGGCACTCTAGTTGGAATTGTTACCAACAGAGATATGCGTTTTGTAAATGAAGTTCAGAAGACAACAACTTTGGTTAAAGATGTAATGACCCCTATGCCATTGGTTACAGCTCCGGTTGGAGTTTCACCAGAGACAGCAATTGCAATCTTTGCTCAGCACAGAATTGAGAAGCTTCCTCTAGTAGATGAAAGCAACAAGCTCAAGGGTCTCATCACTATCAAAGACTTCGACAAGAGCGAGAAGTATCCACTAGCGAGCAAGGACTCAAAGGGTCGTCTACTAGTTGCTGCTGCAGTTGGTGTTGGAGATCAGGGTTGGGAAAGAGCAATGGCTCTTGTTGATGCTGGTGTTGACATTCTTATTGTTGATACAGCTCACGGACACAACACAGCTGTTTTGGATATGGTTGCCAAGCTAAAAGCTGAACCAGTAGCAAAGCACGTTGATGTCATTGGTGGAAACGTAGCAACCCGTGAAGGTGCTGCAGCTTTAGTTGCTGCGGGCGCTGATGGAGTCAAGGTTGGTGTTGGTCCAGGGTCTATTTGCACCACTCGCGTTATTGCTGGTGTTGGAGTTCCGCAGATTACTGCTGTCTATGAAGCTAGCTTGGCTTGTAAGCCAGCCGGTGTTCCAGTTATTGCTGATGGTGGATTGCAGTTCTCAGGAGATATTCCTAAGGCACTTGTTGCTGGAGCGAATGCAGTGATGATTGGTTCTCTTCTTGCTGGTACTGATGAAGCACCTGGAGACATCACCTTTGTTGGTGGCAAGCAGT
>JBDLVB010000147.1:0-5196 GCA_039805005.1 Actinomycetota bacterium | reverse complement strand
CCCAAGACTTGTTGATTATGTAGTTCCTAAGGGTGTTCGTATTGCAGACACCAACCGAGTAAGACTTGGTGCTCACCTGTCGCCAGGAACCACCATCATGCACGAAGGTTTCGTGAACTTCAACGCTGGAACTCTGGGGATTGCCATGATTGAGGGAAGAGTCTCTCAAGGCGTTGTTGTTGGCAATGGATCTGACATCGGTGGTGGAGCTTCAATCATGGGAACTCTATCCGGTGGAGGAAGAGAAAGAGTTCAGATTGGTGAACGAGCTCTTCTAGGAGCTAATGCTGGTATTGGTATCTCTATTGGAGATGACTCTGTAGTTGAAGCTGGTCTATATGTAACAGCAGGAACTAAGGTAACCATCATTGATGGATCAGAAGAGAGAACAGTAAAAGCAGTTGAGCTAAGTGCTCAACCTAATCTTCTCTTCAGAAGAAACTCTCTAAACGGAAGAGTTGAAGTGCTACCTAGAACTGGTGCAGGGATAACCCTGAACGCAGCACTACACACCGGTAGTTAGTTCTTTAGCTAAAGCCTTAGCGTTATCGCAGCCAATAATCAGTCTTTGGTAAGGCCCGTTCTTTAGATCAAGTATCAGAGCCTGCTGGCCCCTAGTCCAATAGACCATCATTCGTTTCTTTGACTTACGGAAGTGTCCAAGAATCACAACCTTAGGTAGAGCGGTTCCCACCACTCGATACCCAAAGATATCCAGCGTGACTTTCTCCACGGCTTCAACCCCAGCAATGTCAGATAGCTTGATTGAAGAGTCTCGAGAAATAGACCCGAGTCTCTCCCAGAAGCCAAGCTCAATCTGAAGTGTGTCTTTGGTAACGGTTAATTTAGCCACGAATCGAATCCCATCCACTTGCCTGAAGTTCTAAATCGTCCAGTAGAACCAACACATCACTTGCTGGAAGTATGCGACCTATTGGTTTGAATTCTTTGGGGATGGTGGAACCTTCTGGGAAGGTCGCAAGAAGAGAGTGGTCTTCCCCGCCAAAGAGCACCCAGTTCTCAGGTGTTACTTCTAATCTCAAAGCAGCTAGCTCTAGAACTGCTTCAAAACCAAGTAGAGCTGACTTATCAATCTGAACTGTGACATTTGATGCCTTTGCAATTCTTGAAGCATCTTTAGCAAGACCATCTGAAACATCAAGCATCGCTGTTGCTCCGGCCTTTTTGGCTAAAACACCTGCAGGGATTGGTGGTGTTGGTCTGAGTTGAATGGAAACTAGTTCATCAAAAGCATTCTTAGCATCTGCTATCTCTGATTCAAGTAGTGCTAGACCTGCTGCTGCTTTACCTAGGGTTCCAGCTACCGCCAAGATGTCTCCTGGCTTAGCCCCACTTCTCAATACAGGTTCTAATCCTTCTAGGTCACCGTGAGCGGTAACGGAAATGAAGACTTGATCAGCACTTGCTAGATCCCCACCAACAACAGATGCACCAGGTGCTAGTTGAGTGAGACCTGCGTTTAGTCCAGCTGCAAAATCTTCAAGCCAAGAGATCTGAGTGTGTCCAGGTAATGCAATGGCCACTACAAGTGCAGTTGGCTTAGCTCCCATGGCTGCAACGTCAGCAACGTTATCAGCAACGTTAGAGGCAATAGCTTTGAAACCAAGGTCAAACCCAGAGGACCATTCCAGTTTGAAGTCATGGCCTTCAATCATGGTGTCTGTTGTGACAACAAATCTTCCATCGCTACTTGCTACAACCGCAGCATCATCGCCAGGACCAACAATTGCATATTCGCCAGTGATGAGCTTGCCGATGGTGCGAGAAAGCGACTCGCTTTCGCCCAGATTTGCCAAGGTGTTATTTTGCTCCACGTTTCAAAGGTAGCCTGTTATTGATGAAGATTTTGCGAATTCTGGCATTAGCCCTGCCCCTAGTGCTCTCAGGTTGCACCACAACCGTGGTTATGTCTCCTGCCCCACTAGCTAATGACCCTGGCTGTGCTGAGGTTATTGTGAGGCTGCCTAGCGAAACTGACGGGCAAATAAAGAGAACCACTAACTCCCAGTCAACTGCTGCTTGGGGTTCGCCTGTTGCAATCACATTGACCTGTGGGCTGGAACCAGTAATGGTCAGCACACTTCCGTGCATCACAGCAGGAGATGTCGACTGGATTGTCGATGAATCAGATAAGCCTAATTACACGTTTGTAAGTTTTGGTAGAACTCCAGCAACTTCTGTGACTATAGATTCAACCAAGTCTTCTGGAGCAAATGTGCTTGAAGATCTAGGTCAAGCAGTTCAGTTCACCAAACAGACCAAGAGCTGTTTGAACTAGTTACGTTCGAAAGCTAACTGAATCAAGTTATCAATTAGCTCTGGGTAAGAAACCCCAGACGCCTGCCAACACTTTGGATACATCGAGATTGGTGTGAAACCTGGCATCAGGTTCAATTCATTTACAAAGAAGCCATCTTTGGTTAGGAAGAAATCTGCTCTCGCCAAACCAAAACAACCAAGAGCGTTGAAAGCTCTTCTTGCTAATGATTGAAGTTCATGAAGTTCATCTTCAGTTAGATCTGCTGGGCAGATAAGTTCTGCTGCATCAGCATCACGGTACTTTGCCTCAAAGTCATAGAACTCGCCTGCACGAATTACAATTTCACCGGCAACAGATACTCGAGGTGCTCCACCACCAAGTCTTGAAAGCACAGCACATTCAACTTCTCTACCGACTAAACCTTTTTCAACAGTTACTTTGCTGTCTTCAGCAAAAGCAACTTCAAGAGCTTTAGCAAAGTCAGCCATGTCCTTCACTTTTGAAACTCCAATTGAAGAACCAGCTCTAGCTGGCTTCACAAACAACGGAAGAGAACCTAGGTTTCTAACCTTTTCCAAAGTAGATTCAGGGTCAGCTAGCCAACCCTCCTCGGTAATCACAACATGGGGTGTGACTGGAAGACCTGCGGCTATAAACAATGCCTTTGAGAATTCTTTAAACCATTAGAGTCTTGAACCTTAAGTTCTTTAGAAGAACCAGTAGGCCAAATCACAGTCTTACCTTCAAACTCAACTACTGGTAGTTCGCCCTCAGTGAGTGTCCACTTAGATGAATCATCAACTGCTGGGACAAAGATGCCATCACGGGTAATACCAACTGGAATAACTTCGTACTTGTCTCTATCAATAGCTGATAGAACTCCACCTGCTGTTGCACAGGAAATAGAGTGCTCACTTGATGCTCCACCAAAAAGAACTGCAACTCTTTGCTTAGCCATTACTCAGCCTCAGGTGCATCATTGCCACTAGTCAAAGAAGGACCAATGTCCTTAGGGCTCATCTTGCCTTCAATTACCAGTTGAACCTGCTCGACAATTGGCATCTTCACTTCTTTGAGAGCAGCAAGACGAAGAATCGGAGCTACAGATGTTAGACCTTCAGCAGTTTGAGACAAACGCTTTAGAACTTCACGCTTTGAATAGCCCTTACCTAGCATCTCTCCTGCTTTGTGGTTTCTAGACAAAGGAGACTCTGAGGTAGCAATTAGATCTCCAAGGCCGGCTAGCCCAACCATGGTCTTTCGCTTAGCCCCATGAGCAACTGCAAATCTAGAAATCTCAGCTAGGCCTCTAGTCATAATCGAAGCCTTGGTGTTCTGACCATAACCAACACCGTTGACGATACCGATGGCAACAGCAATCAGGTTCTTTAGAATTCCACCGAATTCAGTACCAATAACATCCTTGTTCGTGAAGGTTGTGAAGTAAGAGTTTGTTGAAGCAGCCGCTACCTTTGCTGCATTTTCTTTTGATGTACATGCAGCTACACAAGCAGCTGGCTGTTCACTTGCAATTTCAAGAGAAAGGTTTGGTCCAGAAACTACACAGATTAGATCTTCATCAATCTTCAAGACTTCAGCAATTACCTCGCTCATGCGAAGAGATGAGCCCTGCTCAACACCTTTCATAAGTGAGACAACAATTGCACCATCTTCAATGAACTTGCCCCACTCCTCCAGGTTGCTGCGAAGACTTTGAGATGGAACTGCGACATAAACCTGCTCAGCACCTTTTAGTACTTCTTCAATGTTTGAAGATGCTACAAGTTCCTCAGGTAAGTTGATGCCTGGCATGTAGTCACCGTTGCGGTGAGTGCTGTTGATTTCTTCGGTTAGCTCTTCTCTACGAGACCAAAGCATCACATCGTTACCTGCATCAACCAACACCTTGGCGAATGTGGTTCCCCATGAACCAGCTCCAATAACTGCTATACGAGCCATAACTACTTGCCCTTTACTTTCTTCACAACAATCTTGCCGTTAGTGACTTTTGCGTGAGCGGGAAGTGGTTCTAATCCAGCAGCTGCTCTTCTATCGTTTTCAGCTTTCAAGATTAGGAACTTCTTGTAGTTTCCGTGCTCAGGGAGACCATGCTCTGAAGGAACGAATCTCTTTGGTGGAGCTTTTTCGCCACGCAGTTCTTCGACAAGCTTGGTGATTTCAACCATGACCTCATCGCTAAGCTCTACCAACTCGTCAACGCTCATCTTCTTGTCCTTGTAGACAGACATGTCGATTGGTTTACCAATAATCATGTTCACCTTATGCCAAGGCTTAGGTCTGATCTTTGAAGAGTAAGTCTCCATAACCTTCTCGGTTCCCCACTGACCTAGAGGAACGATAGGAACACCTGTTTCTAGTGCCAATCGAATAGCTCCAGTTCTAGCTCTCATTGGCCACTGGTCTGGATCTCTAGTTAGAGAGCCTTCAGGGAAGATACCGATGCAGTGACCTGCTCTTAGCACTTTGTAGGCAGACTCCATAGGGTCTTTATTGGCACGGCCAGTTCTGAAGACAGGAATCTGACCACATGCCAAAAGGATTGGTCCAATCAAAGGAGTTCTGAACAGGCCTTCTTTAGCTAGAAAGTGCGGAGCACGCTTGAGCTGGAAGAACATCATGTAGGCAACTGCAACTGCATCAAGGCTAGTTACGTGATTCCCTGCAAGAACATATCCTCCTGTTTTAGGAAGGTTCTCCTGGCCTCTTACTTTGATTCTGAAAAGCAGGGCAACTGCTGGTCTTAGAAACCAGGCCAGCAAGAACATCTGCCACGTGCGCTCAACTCCTGGACGAAGTTCAGGCATCTTTACAGATTCAGCACTCTTCTTAGCCATCTGTTACTCCGAGTAAGTGAACTGCGCACCTAGGGCAGTTAGCTTGTCTAGGAAGTGCTC
>JBDLVB010000146.1:0-3695 GCA_039805005.1 Actinomycetota bacterium | reverse complement strand
AGAACTTGAGCCTTACCTTTGTTGTCAATATAGATAGCGCTGTAGTCCATGTAGGCGTCTTTTTTAGCAAGAGCAATAATGCGGGACGGCTCATCGTTAATGAATCTCTCGACAAGGCCTTCCTCCTGGCCCTTTGCACATGAGTCATCAGCGAGCTTGTAGAACTCCGCTTCGATCTCTGCTTGGGTTTGAGTAACAGTCGGGGTTGGCGTTGGAGTTGGTGTAGCTGTTGGTTCTGGCTCAGCTGTAGAACAGCCTGCCAATGCCAATAACAATCCAGTGATGGCTAAAGCCTTAAGTGAGTTTGCTGTTCTCATGTGGGTCCCCGTTCTGTTTATCTAAAGATTACTTGAAGTGCTTAGTTGCTTAGCGGCTATTTCTTTTATATGGAACGTAGAAAACCAAAACTGCGCTGACTAGCAAAATGGATAATGATATCTGGAACAGCATTTGAGTTAGTTGAAATGTGAACACAGTGAGGGCTGCTTGCAGTCCGAAGGCAACATAGCCGAATACCTTTGGAATTTTATTGAGTGCAACCAGGATTGAAAGCACGATAACTGCCAACACAACAACGAGCATTGCGAGTAGTAAGTATCCAACGAAAATAGCTAAAGATTCCATATCTTGAGTCTAAGTCTGTATTGAGAAGTTAGAAACTATTTCTTAGCTTGATCTAAGAGACTTATCTGCTCGTCGGTTAATGGTCCGTAGGTGATTTCTACTGGATAGCCTTCGACTGCTTCATAGCCAGAAATTAGGTCGCCTGACACTTCAAAAATTACTTCGTCTAAATTGGCTCCACCGTTGTGTTGTGCCCAACTGTAAGTGCCTTCATCAATCTTGATTAACTTGTGCTCGAGATAGACATCATCAGGCTCTCGATTCCGAGCAGCCGCTTCCAGATAGCAAGGATTGAGGAAAGAAGGCCAGTACAGATAGAACAAGTCTTGAATCTGGCTGGGTACTGAGGACTTACCGTCAACGACACTTACTTGATCGAAAGGCCAGTCTGGCCAATTCCCCTCAAGCGCTGGTCTAAAGATGGATTCGCCTTCGATGGTTTTGGCAACGAACCCATATGTTTGCGCTTTCTTGCAACTGTTGACAGCAATGGTAAGAAATTCCATTTCAAGATCATCCTTTGCAAGGACAATCGGTTGTGAGTAATCAAGAACTGATTCGAGTGGTTCTGCATCATTTTGTGTAGGAGTAGGGCTAGGAGTTTCTGTCGCTGAAGGAGATGGCGACATCTTCTTACTAGCTTCGTCGTTCGGGCCACTGCATCCAGTAAGTGCACCTAATAAAAGAATTCCCGCAATAGTCGCGCTTGATTTTGCAAACATAATTATTTTCCCAAGCCCGGTCATTTCTGACCGGGCTTTCCACTTGCGTGGAGACTAGGGGGGTCGAACCCCTGACCCCCTGCTTGCAAAGCAGGTGCTCTACCAACTGAGCTAAGTCCCCGTTCGGAAGGCCACTCTGGTGAGAGAGTACTTCCTGGTGGGCCTAGGAGGACTTGAACCTCCGACCTCTTCATTATCAGTGAAGCGCTCTAACCACCTGAGCTATAGGCCCATAGAACGAAGTTAACCTTATCCGATTTGAGTCGTTGACTCAAACTGAGATTTAGTTATTTGTGAAACCCACTGAAACTCCGCCTGTAATACGGGCTACGATGTTGAAAATCGCCGCCCAAACTCCAGCCAGAATAGTTCCCACAAAGATGATAAACAAGGCCATGCTGAGGGCAATTGCTAGAACTGGAGGCAAAGTTACGTCCAATCCAACGAAGTCCTTCAGCAGTGCTGTGGCACCTAGGGCACTTAGAACGGCGTAAACCAGGGCAACTGCGATGACCAGGCCAATGCCGATGGCGATGTTAATGACGAATCCAAAGCGGACCGCAGACCAGAAACTGATCTTGACGAGCTTTAGGTTTACCGGCTTTACAGTCGATTCACTGCGTCGGACACTGCGTGAAAAGATACTCAACTTACTCTCCGCTCTCTTCTTCGACAACTACAACACTAGAGGTGTCTGTGTCAGAACTGTCTAGATTTCTTTCGCTGTTCTTTGCTAATCCTAGGACTGAATCCTCGTCATCGAAACGGGCAAATACAACACCCATGGTGTCTCGGCCACGAGCAGGTACTTCACTCACGGCAGATCTGACCACTTTACCGCTGGAAAGGACGATTAGAACTTCATCGTCTTCTTCAACAATCAATGCTCCGACGATGTCTCCGCGACGATCTTCAAGCTTGGCTACCTTGATACCGATACCACCTCGGTTTTGTAGGCGGTACTGGTCCACAGAGGTTCTCTTAGCGAATCCACCTTCGGTGACCACGAATACGTAGCCTCTGTCGGTGATGACATCTGCTGATAGTAGGTGATCGCCTTCGCGGAAATGCATACCAATGTTTCCGCTGGTATCTCTTCCCATAGGGCGAAGTGATTCATCGCTAGCTGAGAACCTGATTGACATTCCCTTGCTTGAAACAAGTAGTAGGTCGTCGCTCTGGTTAACCAGCATTGCAGAAACAACTTCATCGTCTTCACGAAGTTTGATTGCAATCAAACCACCTGAACGAGCTGTGTCATATGCCTCAAGAGCAGTCTTCTTAACAAGACCGGACTTAGTTGCAATAACTAGGAACTCTGCTTGCTGGTAATCGCGAATGTCTAGAACTTGAGCGATCTTCTCATCAGGTTGCAAAGCTAATAGGTTAGCTGCGTGCTGACCCTTCGCATCTCTTCCTGCTTCTTGAACTTCATAAGCCTTGGTGCGATAGACGCGACCCTTGTTTGTGAAGAAGAGTAGATAGTGATGAGTTGTCGTGACGAAGAAGTGTTCAACAACATCGTCAGCTCTCAGGCTTGCACCCTTCACACCCTTACCGCCACGGTGTTGTGAACGATAGTTATCGCTCTTTGTTCTCTTGATGTATCCACCGCGAGTAATAGTGATAACCATTTCTTCTTCAGGAATTAGATCAAGATCGGTAACACCATCTTCACCAGGAAGAATTTGAGTTCTTCTGTCATCGCCGTGACGCTTAACAACTTCTTCAAGTTCTTCGCTAACGATGGTTCTCTGACGGTCTGGGTCAGCAATGATTGCCTTGTATTCAACAATTAGTGCTTCTAGCTCAGCAGCTTCATCAATGATCTTCTGTCTTTCAAGAGCAGCAAGCTGACGTAACTGCATGTTCAAGATTGCTCTTGCCTGCAATTCATCAATTGAAAGAAGTTTGATCAAACCATCGCGAGCATCTTCAGCTGTAGCGCTTGCTCTAATCAGTTTGATTACTTCATCAAGAGCATCTAGGGCCTTTAGATAACCGCGAAGAATGTGTGCACGCTCTTCTGCTTTTCTCAGACGGAAAGTAGTTCTTCTAACGATTACTTCAATCTGGTGAGCAATCCAATGGGTGATGAAACCATCAAGGCTCAAAGTTCTTGGTACTCCATCAACCAGAGCCAACATGTTCGCACTGAAGTTTTCTTGCAGAGGTGTGAACTTGTAGAGGTTGTTTAGAACAACTTGAGCAACTGCATCTTTTTTCAAAACGATAACAAGACGCTGACCAGTTCTACCTGAAGTCTCATCTCGAATATCTGCAATGCCGGTTAGTCTCTGTTCCTTAACTAGTTCCGCAATCTTAAGTGCAAGGTTGTCTGGGTTAACT
>JBDLVB010000145.1:0-2740 GCA_039805005.1 Actinomycetota bacterium | reverse complement strand
CTGTTGCAGGGTTATGGAATTGAAGTCGTCAACCTAGACGGTGGATACAAAACCTGGCGAACAGCAATGGACGCTAGAGAAAGAAAAGAAGGAAAGTAAATGTGTCAAAAAGTAACCTGTCGTAAATGTCAGAAGGCTACCTGGAGTGGCTGCGGTCAACACGTCAGCCAGGTAATGAAGGGTATTCCTCAGTCAGAGCGCTGCCAGGGACACCAGAACGACCCGAAGGAACCAGGTTTCTTCGCAAGATTATTCGGTAAGAAGTAAGGAAAAGAAATATGTGTAGTCCAGCATTGTGCGAAACATGCAACAAAGTAACTTGGGCTGGTTGTGGCCAACACATCGAAGAAGCTCTAGATGGAATTCCAGAAGAGCAGCTTTGTAAGTGTGGAAACTAACGGATTAGAAACCATTCGCGTTCTTGAGGATTGTATTTCTCAATCGCGTATCGAAGCATTGTTCTAGGCATTCTGGCTTTGTGCTTATTTAGAAAAGCAGTTAGTTCAGCTTTATCTCTATTGCCAATCTCTCTGAGCATCCAGCCAGATGCTTTGTGAATTAGATCGTGCTTATCTTCAATTAGATCTAGAGCTATTGCTTTAGTAGGTCCAAACTTTCCCATACGAATTAGAGGGAAGGTGAGCATGATGGCTGCTCTTCTCGTCCATAGATGATCTGACTTAGCCATCCCATGAAGAAACTCTGCTCCATACCCTAAATGCCTGCTTAGTATCTCTCCAACAACTGGAGCACTGGTGTCAATCAAGTCCCAGTTGTTGATTAGATTCTTCGACAGCAAGACAAGCCAGAACTCAAATAGTTCTCGTCGCTCTTCATTGCTCTTAGCCTTGGTGTATTTGTGATTCAGAATCAACAGAGCACAAAGTCGCTCTTCATGAATCTTTGAGTGAGCTAATTCGTCAAGCTGTTCAAGGTGAATGTCTTTGTATTTCTTGGCAATCTTCCTAGTGTCAGGAACGGTGACACCTATAAAGGTGTCACCTTCACCATATTCACCAGGGCCCGTCTTGAAGTATTTAGCTGCACCTATCTGACGCTCTTGTGTGGCAAGAGCTTTCAGGTCTTTGCTAAGTTCGGAGACTTCTAGCAATTAGTTCAAATTACCGATCACAACTAGCGAGTCTCCCGCGACAGGAACAAACTCGCTGGTCTTTGAAGGGTTAAGAACAACGCCGGTTGATCCTTCAGCTCCACTACCAGAAGCTAGACGATAACCAATTGCTGATTCGCCATGGTTACGAGCTACAGCTACCAACTCAGCGAATGACACCGACTTACCAAGCTTGGCGTAGTCAGTGATGTCTCTAACATTCAAAGTTGCACCTTCAGCATCGAATAGATCTTCAAACACTGGAGCAAGCGCTGGGTTCTCGCTAATCTGGGCAATTAGTAGAGCAGCTAGAGAGTCGCTAACAACCAGATCATCTACCGCTGCAACTCTTGCAAGTTCAGATTTTCTTGAGTCAAGAATTTCTGCCACTAGACGTGTTGGTTCAACGCCATTGCCTTCTGCTGCAAACAACTGGTTCATCTGCAACATGGTGAGCATTGTTTGAGCATCTGCTTCACTCTGACTAATTGCGTTACGGTAACCAAGCACAATCACTTCGTTGTATTTCTTACCCTTAGCTTGAGCAATCAAATCATCAACATCTCCTGAGACGCTAGCGAATGTAACTTTGATTGAACCAAACTTCAGGTCGGTAAGTTCATCTGCAGCAACATATCTAGACTGAGCAACAATGTGGACAGTTGAACCTTTAGGCAGGAAGCTTGCCAGCTCGTTCAGCACAGTTCTACCCATTGAAGACCAACCAATAATCAGAAGATGCTCTGCACCGTCCTTTGCTCTCTCTACTGGCTTTACCTTGGACTTTGCAATGTCCTCTCGCACGCCTGTGTAGACGACCTTGTCATCATCTTCCGCGATTGCGATGACCTTCATACCCTTTTTGATTTTGTAGTTCTGAGCAGGGTTCACATGTGCGGTGCCGTCTTCGTTTAGCAAACCAATTACTGCTGCATCATTGAAGGCTAGAAGAGCATCCGCATATGTCTTACCGTGTAAGGCAGGAACATCGGCGAAGTAAATCTCATCGCCATCGAAATCCAATAGATCAAGAACAACGGCTGCAAGTCCTGGTCTTCTTGAAGCCTGTGCAGTAACACGAGCAATGATCTCTTGAGAACGAACAGTAATAACCTGTCCTTCAGTTGCAACAGTTAGTGCCTCACCTGTGTTTGCATCATCAATCTCAGTGATGATCTTGATGTCTGTGTTTGGGTTTACTGCCTTGATCGCAAGAACAGCGCGCAAGAACAGCGCTAACAACGTTTGCGTCTCCTGCTTCATCGCTATCTAGAACAATGATTGATTTTGCATTTGCAATGTTTGTTCTCTTCAAGTCTTCTGGGTTAGTAACATCACCAGTTCTGGTAACTACCTTTAGTTTTCCTAGATCTTTAGCTCTAGCTTCAATCTCGCCTTCCATAGCTAGGTCTACCAGTCTTTGTTTCATTGGTTCTTCTCCTGTTTAACTTCATCCCAAGCGCCGCACACACATTCGTTTTCACTGTGCGCTGCACAAATACAAACTCGCCTAAGCTCGCCAGTGGACAAATCCAAGTTGTATCCAACGGAACCAAATGCGTCACTCTGCAACACAAGGTGTGGATACCGCTCGTCCTCGTAAGACAGGTAAATCTTTACGCCAAGTTC
>JBDLVB010000144.1:0-2505 GCA_039805005.1 Actinomycetota bacterium | reverse complement strand
CCAAGCGTTTCAGACCTCTGGCGCGTGCCTGCCGATGATGACGGGCAAATCAAATCCCCGAAAAGGACAAATAAATGACCGCATTCTCAAAGAAGAAACTAGCGGGTGTTCTTGCAGTGGTTACCGCCACAGCTCTAACACTTTCTGGTTGCTCAACTCCATCGCCGTACGCGGCTGGAGACGGTGTACTAAAGCTTGGTGGAGTTCTTCCACTAACTGGTTCACTTGCATTCCTATCACCTCCTGAAATTGCTGGTGTTGACTTGGCTATTGCCGACATCAACGCAGCTGGTGGAGTACTTGGCCAGCCAGTCGAGTGGACTCTAAAGGACTCAAGCGACGGTGACAACCCTGCAATCGCTCCTGCTTCAGCAACTGAGTTGCTTGACTCAGGCGTTGACGCAATCGTTGGTGCTGCTGCATCAGGTGTTACACGTTTGATCATCGACCAGGTCACAAAGGCTAAGGTTGTTCAGATCTCAATGTCAAACACTGCTCCTGACCTTTCAACATGGGACGATGGCGGATACTACTTCCGTACAGCTCCAAGCGACCTACTACAGGGTGCAATCGTTGGAAACCAGATCGTTGCTGCAGGTAAAGAAAACGTAGCAATCATCTACCAGCAGAGCCCATACGGTGAAGGTCTTGTTGCTAAGGCAAAGGGAACTCTAGAAGCAGCTGGTGCAACCATCGTTTCAGAGCTATCTTTCCCTGAAGGCGAGTCAAACTTCGACACCATCGTTGACCAGACAGTAGCAGCAGGCGCTGACTCACTTCTAGTTATCTCATACGACGAGTTCAAGAAGATTGCTCCAGCTCTAGAGAAGAAGGGCTTCCCAGGAAGCGACATCTTCCTAGTAGACGGAAACCTTGCTAACTACGCAGACCAGGGCTTCGCTTCTTACCTTGAGGGTGCTAAGGGAACTCTTCCTGGTGGCGAGCTAAACGAAGACCTAAAGTCTCGTGCAGCTGCTCTATACCTAGAGAACTACGGTGAAGAACTAGTTGAGTTCTCATACCTAGCTGAAACCTACGACGCAGTTATGCTTTTGGCACTTGCTGCTGAGCAGGCTAAGAACGACTCAGGTGAAGCAATTGCTGCAAACATGATTTCAGTATCAACCGGTGGCGAGAAGGTTTCTACTTTCGCTGATGGTCTAGCTGCAATCAAGGCTGGCAAGGACATCGACTACGAGGGCTTCTCAGGTCCAATCGAGTTCGATGAAAACGGAGACCCAACTGGTGCTTCTATTGGTATCTACCAGTACGGCTCAGACGGTACTTACGTATTCCTTGAGGCTGTAGCAGGTAACTCAGTAGAGTAACCAGCAACTCAAAACTAAAAAGAATCCCCCGAGCAAATGCTCGGGGGATTCTTTTTAAGTCTTAGACCAAATGGTTTTTATAGTTCAGCTAGGTTACCTAGGTATAGCTCGATCATCTTTGGATCGTTTAGAAGATCGCGACCGGTTCCGGTGTATGCGTCCTTACCTTGGTCAAGTACGTATGCACGGTCACAGATCTGAAGACAACGACGAGCATTCTGCTCAACCATGATTACTGTCACACCTGCAGCGTTTACTTCTTTGACTCGGATGAAAGTCTCATCCTGTCTCACTGGTGAAAGACCCGCTGATGGCTCATCCAGTAGCAGCACAGAAGGGTCAGTCATAAGTGCACGACCCATTGCAACCATCTGGCGCTCACCACCTGATAGAGAGCCTGCACGCTGGTTCTTACGCTTGCCTAAGTCTGGGAAAAGCTCTGTTACAAACTCAAAGCGTTCTTTGAATCGCTTAGGAGTTTGGAAGACACCCATCTCGAGGTTCTCTTCGATGGTCAAGCTAGGGAAGACGTTGTTGGTCTGTGGAACGAAGGCTACGCCTTTCTCCACTAGTTTGTTTGCTTTTAGGCCAGTGATGTCTTCTCCCTTTAGGAGTACTCGACCTGAACGAATGTTTACTTGTCCAAAGATAGCTTTTAGCAAGGTTGACTTACCAGCACCGTTTGGTCCAATGATTCCAATTAGTTCACCCTGGTAGGCAGTTAGGCTACAGCCATTAAGAATGTTGATGCCAGGTAGGTAACCAGCTACTAAATCTTCAGAGTGGACTACTAATTCGCGACTGTTCATTATTTGTCGCCTTTCTTGGAACGTGTTGATGAAGGCTTTGACATGGTGCCAAGGTCTGTGTCGTGGTGAGCACCTAAGTAAGCATCAATAACTGCCTGGTCCTTCATAACGGTTGCTGGTGGTCCTTCGGCAACTACCTTGCCCTCAGCCATAACAATGACCCAGTCACTGATGTGACGAACCATGTGCATGTCGTGTTCAACGAATAGAACCGTTGTGCCGTTAGATTTCAGATCTTTGATGTGGTCTAGAAGACTCTGAGTTAGAGCAGGGTTCACACCAGCCATTGGCTCATCAAGCATGATGAGCTTAGGTTCACTCATTAGAGCTCTAGCCATTTCTAGAAGTTTTCTCTGACCACCTGAAAG
>JBDLVB010000143.1:0-2511 GCA_039805005.1 Actinomycetota bacterium | reverse complement strand
CCATTCTGTGTGACTGTGGACTTTGATTCACTTGAGGATCAAGCGGTTACTGTTCGTGAAAGAGACACAATGGCTCAAGAACGAATATCGCTAGATAAGCTTCGCGGTTACTTGGCTGAGAAACTCATCTAATTCAAAACGTGAACACAACAGGTCAAGCACTTCAATACGGCGATATCACTATCGCTACGCCTGTTGTATTGGCTCCAATGGCAGGAATCACCAACACCGCATTCAGAAGACTCTGTCGTGAATATGGCGGTGGTCTCTATGTTTCTGAGATGGTCACATCACGCGCTTTAGTTGAGAGAACTGAAGAGTCGATGAGACTCATCGGTCATCATGAGAGTGAAGACATTCGTTCAGTTCAGTTGTACGGTGTTGACCCTAAAACTATTTCAGAAGCAATCACAATGCTGGTTTCTGAAAATAGAGCTGATCACATTGACCTGAACTTCGGATGCCCTGTGCCTAAGGTAACTCGAAAGGGTGGCGGTGCAGCTCTTCCTTATAAGCAAGATCTCTTTGCTGCGATTGTAAACAGTGCTGTGAAGGCAGCAGGAGACATTCCTGTGACGGTGAAGATGCGTAAAGGCATTGATGCCGAACATCTAACCTTCCTTGATGCTGGTAAAGCAGCCAGGGATGCTGGTGTTGCAGCAGTTGCATTGCACGCTAGAACTGCATCCGAGTACTATTCCGGAACAGCCGACTGGAACGCTATCTATGAACTCAAAGATGAACTAAGAGATGTTCAGGTTCTAGGTAATGGCGACATCTGGTCAGCAGGTGACGCTATTCGAATGATGCGTGAGACAGGCTGCAATGGCGTTGTGGTCGGAAGAGGATGTCTAGGAAGGCCTTGGCTTTTTGCGGATCTTCAGCAGGCGTTTGAAGAGTATGCAAGAAACCCAAACTCCAACGCTGCTGTTGACCCAGTGCAACCAACTCTCGGTCAGGTTGCTGAAGCATTCAAGAAGCATGCCATTTTGCTAGTTGAGTTCTTCGAGTCAGAAGAGCGTGCCTGCAGGGACATTAGAAAGCATGTTGCCTGGTATTTCAAGGGCTATCCGGTTGGCGGTGAGTTCAGAGCTGCCTTGGCTCAGGTGGAATCTCTTCAACAAATGGATGACATTCTAGGAACAATTGATTGGGCCGCGCCTTACCCAGGTGAACTAGCAGAAGGCCCTAGAGGCCGTCTTGGCGGAGCTAAGACATGCGCTCTGCCAGAGAATTGGTTAGATTCACGCGAACTAGTCGGAGACCAGCGTAAGGTACTGCTAGAGGCAGAACTTGGAGTATCAGGCGGATGAGCACAGAGAAGTACACAGAATTCGATAAGGAGAGATTCCTTGTCGAAGATGGCTCTGGTCGCAGCGCTAGAACAGAGTTTGCTAGAGACAGAGCAAGAGTTACCCATTCATCCGCACTTAGAAGACTGGGTGCAAAGACTCAAGTTCTTCAACCTGGAACCAATGACTTTGCAAGAACAAGACTCACTCACTCATTAGAGGTAGCTCAGGTTGGCCGAGAGATGGCCGTAGAGTTTGGAATTGATCCAGACATTGTTGACACTGCTTGTCTTGCTCACGATTTAGGACATCCACCTTTTGGTCACAATGGCGAAAAGGGACTGAATGAATGGGCTAAGGACTTCGGTGGTTTTGAAGGTAACGCTCAAACACTTAGATTGCTCACTCGAATCGAGCAAAAGGTCTATAGCAAAGATGGCGTTGCTTTCGGGTTGAATCTAACAAGAGCAAGCCTTGACGCAAGTTGCAAGTATCCGTGGACTAGAGAATTTGCTGTTCAAGATTCTGGAGCAGATAGATCCATCAAATTTGGTGTTTATGCAGATGACGTTCCGGTCTTTGAGTGGCTAAGAATTGGAGCTAAGGATCGAGTCAAGTGTTTCGAAGCTCAAATCATGGACTTCAGTGATGACGTGGCTTATTCAGTTCACGACTTCGAAGATGCTGTTGTTGAAGGTTTCATAAAGCTCGAAGAACTCAAGGGTTCTTCTCAAGAAGCTGCGATTGTTAAAGAAATTGAACGCTGGAATGGCGGCAACATTTCAACCGATAATTTGGCTGCAGCTCTAGATAGACTTCAGGCAAATCGATACTGGTTGCAAAGCTATAGCGGAACACCTCGTGAGGCTGGGCAACTAAAGAACCTCACTTCTTCAGTCATCGGTTCCTTTGTTTCTAGAACTACTGAAGCAACGTTCCAAGCAAATGCAGATTCACTGTTTGCTAGATACGCAGGTGATGTTGTTGTTCCTATCGAAGTTCAAGCAGAGATAGCAATCTTCAAGGGATTAGCTTCCTACTTCTTGATGTCACTTGATGAAAGAGTTGGCTACTACGAGGATCAGAGAACTTTGCTCAAAGAGTTAGCCGACGTGTTGCTTGCTTCAAACGGTGAGTACCTTGACGGTTATTCGAAAGAAGCCTGGAGCAAAGCTAAGAGTGACACAGACAAACACCGTGTGATTGTTGATCAGATTGC
>JBDLVB010000142.1:0-2551 GCA_039805005.1 Actinomycetota bacterium | reverse complement strand
GCATCAAGGCTGCTGATGACGTATCGGTAGTGCTCATTAGAAGCAATGAGATCGCTGTGTTTACCAAAGGCAGTGATCTTGCCGTCTTGCAGAAGAGCAACCTTGTCAGCTAGCTGAACAGTTGAAGGGCGGTGAGCCACAATCAGAGCAGTGGTTGCCTTCAACACAGTTCTAAGTGCATCCTCAACCATGGCTTCGGTATCAACATCAAGGGCTGATAGTGGGTCATCGAGAACTAGAACCGCTGGCTTTGCCGCTACTG
Organism: Actinomycetota bacterium; assembly: GCA_039805005.1. Lineage (GTDB taxonomy): Bacteria > Actinomycetota > Actinomycetes > Actinomycetales > Microbacteriaceae > Rhodoluna. The sequence continues at coordinate 2,289 of JBDLVB010000142.1, read as the reverse complement.
CTCTAGCGAGGGCAATACGCTGTCTTTGACCACCTGAAAGTGAAAGACCTTCTTCACCAATCTTGGTATCCAAACCATCTGGTAGGTCATAGACGAATCCTGCCTGAGCAATCTCTAGAGCCTGAGCTAATTCTTCTTCAGTGCTCTCAGGTCTACCTAGCAATACGTTGTTGCGAATGGTGTCGCTGAACAGAGTGGAGTCTTCGAACGCCATGGCGATGTGAGCTCTTAGTTCTTCTCTACTTAGATCTCTAACATCAACACCGTCGAGCTTGACTGACCCACCGGTTACTTCATAGAGTCTTGTGGCAAGAGCGGTTAGTGATGTCTTACCAGAACCGGTGATACCAATAAGCGCTACTGACTCTCCTGGTTCAATCTCTAGGTTCACTCCATCAATAAGGTCTCTTTGTTCAGCTGGAGCATCTGCATATCTAAAGTGAACATCTTCAAACACAAGACGGCCCTTAGGCTCTGTGATGGTCTTTGGATTCTCAGGATCAGAAATGTCCACCTTGGTATCAATAACTTCAAAGAATCGCTCAACTGCAGATCTTGCATCAATGGTCATTGACAAGAGGAAACCTAATGAGTCGATTGGCCAGTGCAGAATTCGAGTTGTCAGGATGAATGAAAGCAAGACACCAATAGTCATGTTTCCTTCAACAATTTGCCAGATACCAAGCGGCAGATAAATACCGGTAGCAAGAGCTGGGATTGTTGAGAAGTAGAACCAAAGGTTGGCAACCATCTTGGCTTTATTTAGTTCTGTGCCTCTAAGTTTGAGAGCATCTCTAGCAAACTTCTCAGTCATAAATGAGCCGCGACCGAAAGACTTGATAACTCGAATACCGTGAACGCTCTCCTCGACTGAGGTAGCAAGATCTCCAGCTTGGTCTTGACTCAAACGAGCAGTGGCGTGGTAGTCCTTCTCAAATCTGAAACCTAGAACCCATAGCGGGGACATGATTACGAAGAATACTGTTGCCAAAATCCAGTTGTATGAGAAAAGAAGTGTGAAACCAACCACGATGGTAAATAGGTTTGCCACCAATAGAACTAGACCGAAAGAGAGCCATCGTCTAATCATGCTCAGATCGCTTGAAGCACGAGACAGCAGCTGACCGCTAGGCCACTTGTCGTGGAAAGCAACTTCTAGATCTTGAAGTTTTGCGTAAAGGGTTCTTCTAAGCCCAGCTTCAACATGTGTTCCAGGGGTAAGTACCAACCATCTGCGAAGTAGAACCATGACTGCTTCGAGAAGACCCATGCCTAGAACGGCAAAGACAGCAAAAAGCAGGGTTTCAAAATTGGTGTTGTTTTCTAGGGTGTCGAACAAGCTCTTCAGGTAGCCCGGAATTGCTAGGGCGAACATGTGGCCCGCGATAGCTGCGAGTGTACCCAGAACAACCCTCGGCAACGCCTTCTTGGCGTAAGGGAAGATTCGGAGCAGAGTCCGAACGGTGCCTAGTTTCTTCGTTTCCAAAAACTACCTAAATCTGTAAGTGGGCTTTCACCGGGGGTAAGTTGAGGTCTTACCAAAGCCTTTCAGTCTATCTAAAGTTGTAGGCTATACATTGAAATATACCTTCTCAACACCCTCATTCAGCCCTCAAGGAGCAAATGCATCATGGCCCGCCACGGTAAAGTCTCAGTAATTGGTTCAGGTTTCTACGGAACCACAACAGCCCAGCGTCTAGCTGAATATGACATCTTCGACACCGTTGTCCTAACCGACATCTTGGAAGGCAAGCCAGAGGGTATTGCCCTAGACATCAACCAGTCTCGCTCTATCGAGGGCTTTGAGACCAAGGTTGTTGGAGCTAGCACCCAGGCTGATGGAACAGGCTATGAAGCCATCGCAGATAGCGACATCGTCATCATCACGGCAGGTCTTCCACGGAAGCCAGGCATGAGCCGCATGGATCTTCTAGAGGTCAACGCAGGCATCGTTGGCGGAGTAGCTAAGAACATCGCCAAGTATGCTCCAAATGCTGTAATTCTTGTAGTTTCAAACCCACTTGACGAGATGACTGCCCTTGCTCAGAAGGCATCTGGATTCCCTAAGGAAAGAGTTATCGGTCAGGCTGGAATTCTAGACACCGCACGTTTCACCAACTTTGTAGCAGAAGCTACAGGAGCCAACATTGCAGATGTGAAGACTCTAACTCTTGGTTCTCACGGTGAGACCATGGTTCCAGTTCCTTCAGTTTCAACAGTCAACGGCAAGTCAATCATCGAAGTTCTAGGTGCTGACAAGGTTGCTGAACTAGTTGATAAGACTCGTAA
>JBDLVB010000141.1:0-2565 GCA_039805005.1 Actinomycetota bacterium | reverse complement strand
CTTGAAGAACTTGCTAAGAAGATTGAGTATCTCAATGCACTGCCTGGCAAAAGAGGATATGTAACTAAGAACTTTTGTGAAGAAGCGAGATTCTTTCAACCTAAAAACGGAGAAAGAATCGATGCAATTAGAGAAGAGCTAGAAACTAACTTCAAAAATGATTTTGATTTTCCCATTCTTCTAACTTCTCTCATGCTCGCAGCTGATCGAGTTGATAGCACCACTGGTCAACACATGGCTTATCTAAAGAACTGGTCGCATAGATCAAAGCATGATCTGCAACTACTTGTTCCAGAACTAATTGCTGGAACAGGGAAGAGTGTTCTTGGTTTAGCTGAAGATGTTATTGATGAACTTCCTGAAGTTGATCTTTTGTATATGGATCCTCCGTATAACCAGCACCGCTACTTCACTAACTATCACATCTGGGAAACACTGGTTCGTTGGGATAATCCAGAACCATATGGTGTTGCCATGAAACGAATAGACAGTAGATCTCCCGAAACCCACTCGGTGTTTAACAAGAGAAAGAAAATGCCACCGGCATTCAAAGATGTGATTACAAAAGCTAAAGCTAAAACAGTTGTTGTCTCATACAACAACGAGTCTTGGGTTGAACCGATAGACATTGCAGAATCACTTCTGCAGAATCATGAGAGCGTTGCTCTACTTGAATTTGATTACGTTCGATACATCGGATCACAAATAGGTATCTATAACAAGTCAGGTGCCAAAGTGGGATCTGTTGGTGAGCGTAAAAATAAAGAATTGATTTTTATCGCGGGAGAAACTTCAAGAGTTGAAGCGATTGAAGGTGTTGTGGCTGGACGCGGGATTGAACCGCGGACCTAACGATTTTCAGTCGTTCGCTCTACCAACTGAGCTATCCAGCCTCAACCAAAGACAAGTCTTAGGCTGAGCGATTATTAATCGCAGCGATCCTGACGGGACTTGAACCCGCGACCTCCGCCGTGACAGGGCGGCGCGCTAACCAACTGCGCTACAGGACCAGAAGTACTTTTAGAACTCATCGCTGGTGACCCCAACGGGATTCGAACCCGTGCTACTGCCGTGAAAGGGCAGCGTCCTAGGCCACTAAACGATGGGGCCGTCAAAGCGATGGAGCTTTAAAGCACCAATGGCAAGGCTACTTGCTAAGGGTAGGTTTTTGCAACCTGAGATATGGGGATATCGGTGTTAGTTTAGGAATACAGCACAAATAAAGGGAGGTGGCCGGACATGAGAAGCTTACGTTCGCGTTATCTCGCCCTATTTGTCGTTGCTGGGGTCCTATTCAGTGGATTCAGCATCCAACAGGCCTTGGCAGTGCCCAATTACCCTTCTGAGCAAGAGGTAATAGACGCTCAGAAGAGCGTTACTAAGAAGAAGGCCATGATCGCCCGTATTCAGGGCATCATCGTTGATCTGACAGTCGAACAGGTCAGTTTAGAGCGTAAAGCCATGCTCAAGGCCGAGAAATACAACCAGGCTAAGGCCGAAGTTGAGGCTGTTGCAGCCAAGGTAGACCTATTACAGACCAAGGTAAACGCCGCTAAGGCAGAAGCCGAGACTGCCCAGCAGCAGCTGGCTCAAATTGCTAGCCAGATGTGGCGAGATGGGGCTGCCGGAACTTCACTGAACCTGTTCCTGAACTCAGACAACGCAGGCAACCTTCTATACAAGCTTGGGGCTCAAGAAAAGATTGCTCAGTCAAGCGACCAGATCTATAAGTCCGCTATTCAACGTCAGCAGTATGCGAAGTCTCTAACAGACCAACTTAAAGAAGCTGAAACTGAACTTGCTGCTAAAGCAGCTGAAGCTAAGAAAGCTTTAGCTATCGCTCAAGATGCTGCATATGAATTGAAGGTCAAAGTTGATGAACAAAATGCTTTGAACAGAACATTCAAAGCACAACTTGCATCGTTAGAGAGAATCTCTGACAGTTTGATGCAACAGCGCATTCAAGGTTTGATCGATGAGGCAAGACAGAACAACCTGCCTGGTCCTATCGATGCTCCGTCTCTATATGATGTTGGTCCACCAAATACTGAAAAGGTTGAAACTGCGATTGCATTCGCAAGAGAACAACTTGGTGAGAGATATGTTCTTGGCGGTATGGGTCCAAACATTTGGGACTGCAGTGGAATTACAAAGAAGAGTTATGAAGTAGCTGGTACCTACATCGGTACTCACTCTGCAACCAACCAGTTCTACAACATGGCTGGCAAGAGAAGACTTGTTCCAATCAAGGAAGCTGTTCGTGGAGATCTGATGTGGTACTCATACACCGATGACTTCAACGGTGATAAGTATCACGTAGTGATGTATTTGGGTGATGGCATGATGCTTGAAGCTCCAAACCCAAACAGAACAGTCCGAATAGTGCCACTACGTTACGGAGATCTATTCCGTTACGCAGGTCGCCCTACTCCTTAAACATTCTTTTTATTCAACCTATGGAGGCAGCATGAGTGAAGTACGTCAGGTCAAGCCTGCTACCGAAGGTTGGGAGCAAAAGAAAGACGCTTCTGGAAGACCAGTTCTTGAATTTGAAGCAAAGCCTAG
>JBDLVB010000140.1:0-2576 GCA_039805005.1 Actinomycetota bacterium | reverse complement strand
CACAGCGGCAACCATGCGAGGCAGTGCTTTTCATGGAACAAAGTCTTTGGAAGAACGCTTTGAGAAAGCAAAAACCTTACTTGCCGATCCCAAGCCAAAAGTCATCTATCTGTATGTCCCAGAGCTAGATCAACTAGCCCATGCGAAAGGTTGGCAGTCGCAAGATTGGCTTTCTAAGTTGGAGGACTTAGATGCTGAAGTGTCTTCGCTAGACAAATCGCTCACTAAAAACTCAGCAGTTGTTTTGACCGCAGATCATGGAGTTGTGGACGTTCCACATGCCAACCATGTGTACGTTGACCAATACATAGACAAAGAAGCTCTGTTGAATGTTGGTGGCGACACTAGAGCCCTATATCTCTACTTGAAAGACTCAACCTCAAAAGAATCGCTGCTCCAGGACTTAGAAAGCAATGTGGGGGATAGCTGTTACGTTCTCACTCCAAAGAATCTTGTTGATACTGGCTACTGGCCAAAGGACATGAACTTAGATTCAGTTCCAGATATCTTGATCTTGGCTAAGAAAGGAGTAGCCCTGTATCACAGAGACTTTGCAAAGAAGAAGTCATTAGAAATGATTGGTCATCATGGATCAATAACCCAGCAGGAAATGAGTATCCCGCTGGTCAAGATGGGTTACTAGCTATTTTTCTTCTTCGTCTTTAGAACCGAATAGAACTTCAGCCCATCTTGAAGTGCTTTGAATAGGCGGAGTTTGAGTTGCAGGCTTCTCATCGACCTCTACCACTGGTTCCGCTACAGGTTCTTCCTGACTCACTTCTTCTTCTGAGAAAGAGTCGAAGCTTTCCTCTTCAACAACTTCTTCAACTACTTCTTCAACTATTTCTTCAACAAAGCTTTGTTCTTCTTGCTCGTAAGTTTCAACTTCTTCAACAACGTCGTCTACAACGTGGAAAGTTGCTCTAGTTTCAGTTTCAACGATGTTCATGACTTCAGTTCTGTTGTCTTCTTCTGGTTGAGTCTCTTCAATGAGTTCTGGTACGACAGATAGACCTGTTGTTTGAGTAGGCAATTCTTCGATAACAGTTTCAACCTGTGAGGCTGTGACAGTTGGGTGCAAAATTTGCTCTGTCTTTATTGGCTTGCTCTCAATCAGGCTAAGTGGAGATCCATTGGACAAAAGCAATGCACTTTGATTCTCTGGAACAAGAGAAAGGCCCTTCGGGTCAAATGACCAGGTAGCAATTGCTGGTTGAGAATCAATCTTGTATTCGGCTGAAACCAACCAAACGCCTTCAACTGTCTTTTTTGAAACCCAAGCAACATCTGTTGCTCCATTGGTTGCTAGGCGTTCATCCATTACAGTTCCAAACTCAATCTGAGTTGGGTCTGTGAATCTATCTCCAGCTAGAGAGAGTCTGATGTTTCTTGCCAGGGTGACGATGTGCTTGAGTTCAGTAATTATCGGGGCAGCGTATTTAGCCACCTGATCTTCATCAGCTCCAGTTCTGGCAACTAGTTCGGCAACTGATGTGCCAAGTCTGATTTCAGCCTGGATTTCTCTAGGAGTAAGAGTTGGTGGAAGTTCAGCTGGACGGGTCTTCATCGCCTTTAGTAGGTCAGCGGAGATCTCAAGGTAGTGGCGAGTGCCATCGGGAGCTTGCAGCTCGAGCTGGTTGTTAGTAACGCCAGTTATTCGTAAATCAGCCATTATCATTCCTTCTGCCGATAGTTTCGCACCCTATTTGCTAGATTTGCGGTTGATTTTGCTGTGCCGCGACACGCCCAAACTGGGAGATGACTGACAATAGTGCTTTCTTCGGTGTTAATAGGGTTGCATTTATGTACTTCGTGTTGGACACTTTCAGCGCTGAAATGATTTATTCGAAAGGAAAGTAATTGGCTACCGATTACGATGCTCCACGCAAGAACGACGACGACACAGAGTCTCTTGAAGCTATCAAAGAGTCAGAAGGTACATCTGCTTCGTCTGACGTTGACGCCGACGATCATTCCGATTCCTTCTCAATCCCAGAGGTAACCAACGAAGAGCAGGACGTTGTCGTCGTGCCTAAGCAGGAAGACGAGTTCACCTGTTCAGAGTGCTTTATCGTGAAACACCACAGCCAGAAAGCCAAGAAAGATGGCGAGTACGGTCCTGTTTGTGTTGATTGCGCTCACTAACGCTTATTTAGTAGCCCAGCTAAAACCTCAGGGTTTCTAGTAGCAATTAGCCAGTAAGGCGTTGGATCCAGCGGATCTTTGATTTCTATCTTCACCATTTGCTTCACGCCTATTTGAAATTTGGTGAAGGCTCTCGTATCTAGCTTGATTCCACGTTCTTCAAAGGCACTTGATGGGCTAATTACTTCAGCAGAACCAAGGTGCTTCACTTCAATCTGTACCTTTCCAATTGAAAGTGTTTGATCGCTAAGAGAAATAAGTGGAGCACCAACCCAGGAGAGCACTAGAACTGCGGGAATCGAAAGTAGAGCCATTGAAATGCTCACAACTTCAGAAAATGGAAGTGCAACGAGAAAAAGAGAGACCGGGAGAGTAATTGAAGCAATGTAGAAGTAAATGCTCGGTAGAACCCTCTCTTTGTATAGGTTCTT
>JBDLVB010000139.1:0-2586 GCA_039805005.1 Actinomycetota bacterium | reverse complement strand
TTTGACCCAAGCTCATCAATGAACTCTTTGGCAATCAGTAAACGGGATGCCGCTACGGGGTCTGAGCATGCCAAAAGAATTACTTTGCTGGCTTTGGATAGCACGCTCTTTAGCAAAGTGTCTCTGCTGAATTCAGACTCAGACATGCTGGAGGGATGAAAGACACTTGACTTGAAAGTTGTTGCTTGAGGCAAATCAACCACCACATGATCTACTTCACCCTGCAAGTCGTGAATCAACTTCTCAAACCTGTGTGCGGTAACCTCGGGCCAACGGTGCGGGGAACTAAGTCCTGGCATAAACGCCAACTCGTATCTCCCAAGTGAGATGGAGATGGTTAATCTCTTGTACTCATCATGAGTAAGCCTGTTCTGCTCTGCTAGACGAAGGCAAGCTGATAAACCGGCAGGTGTGGAAACTAAACCTAAGCCCAAGGCTAAAGACGGGGCTAACGTATCCAGATCAATCAGTAATACTCTCTCGCCAGCTAGAGACATTTCAGTAGCAAGATTGACTGCAACAGTGCTCTTCCCCGGTGATCCCGCTGATCCCCAGACAGCGATGACATTGATTGGATTGGCGGGCTGTTTTTCTGACTTTGCAAGAGGAGGCTCAATTTCTCCAACTACGGCTAAGTGAGCTCTTCTCCCCCTTTGCTTTATCTCCATTAGTTCTGTGTCCTAATACCAACGATTGTTGCTTTTGTTGCAATTGCAGAAACTACGGAACGAACTTCTGCCGGTGTTACACAAATCTCAATAGATTGAGCGGACTGGGTATAGGTGTCTGTGTTCAACTTTGAACTAACTAACTCTGCTGAACTAACCACTTGAACCGGAATTGCTTCAACACTGCCTACTTGAGCAGCTGCCCAAAGATCTAGTCTGTCCCCGACATTGACAACTCTTGCTAGGGTCACTCCAAGGTGAACAACGATTACAGAGCAATCTGTTGTCCTCTTTGGTGCAATCGAACTCATAGGAATAAGTTCACCTGCATTGACTGGTCGAGTAAGAGCCCAATCGCTTAGATTCTTTTCGCTAGCTTGAAGATAAAGGTTATTGGTTTCTTTTAGGTCCATTGGAGTAGCAATGAGATTTGCTTCAGTTAGTTCAGAACCAGAAGAGATGTTGTTTGTTGCCACAAGATAATTTGTAAGCGGGGCTATCGAGCCAATTGAAACAACCCAAGAGGCAGCTGCAATCAGGCTCAGCGATAAAGCAACCAGAATTCTGTTTCTTCTAGAGCCCCAGCGATTATTTAGCCGAACACTTCTGGTGCGTTTGCGATTGAACATAGACATTGAACTATGTTGGCCAATCTTGCATTTACATGCTGAGCTTTTCCACAACCATATGCCGAATGCGTTTCACAGGAATCCATAATCTCTTTGCATCAAGTGTCACGAACTCAACATGTCTCCCAGAGACACTCACTAGGTATCCAGATAACTCAGCCTGATTCGCTGACAAACTCATTTTCACTGAAGTCCCAATCAAATGAGCAGTGATGAGTTCCTGGAGAGACACCTTGGTTCTCTGCAGCTTCGTTCCATGATCCTGAGGTTCAAGATATAGGTACTCCTGAAATACTTGCCAAGAACTCTTCGTGTTCGTTACTTTGAATCCCGCAATAAAGCCTCTACCTTGTAATGGCATAGACAGGTAAACATCAGGCAGGTTCTTCCTGACCACGAGAACTAATTTGCTTAGTTCGATAGTGGCATTTGCATCTTCACCTTGATTACTAGCAAAGTAAGCCTGTGCCTCCAGGTCTTCAATTAGTGCATCTAAGTTCATTAGGTATTTATGCCAGAAGACTTGGTACTCTGTGTGGCTTATCCACATCCCAAATTGTTTATTTGGTGTTTTGAGCATTTCTCGGTATTTTTGCTCTATTCGTGCTGTGGGGGAAAGTAAAGTGCCAAATGAACGCGATCACATCTGCAAGAAGAAAAACAAGCACGCCCCTTGATTCAGACGATTACTTTGGAATTGAGTTTGCCAAGACTGCGGACCTGGGAGATCCGAAGCCGATTCTTGCATTTTTAGCTCAATCAGTCATCGAAACCCTTGCTGGGATAAGAGACATAGAGCAGTGTGCCAGATGGCTATCTGACGGGGTCTACCAACAACTTAGACAGAAGTCTCTGGCATCAAACAGATCAAGAGCTGAGAGCAATGTCAAAGCTCTAAGACCAAACCTTGCGGTGGGCAAGATATCTGTCTTCAGTCCAAGAGAAGGTGTGATTGAAGGCGTAGTTATCATCCACAACATTGGCAGAGCCAGAGCAGTTGCAATCCGCCTAGAGGGCTACAACGGCCGTTGGCGAGCCAAAAGCGTTGCTGTTCTCTGAACTACTACTTCTTGAAGAAAGAACTACCTGCGCTTGACTCAGGTGGGTTCTTACCCTGGGTCTTTACCTCTGGGGCACCTTCTTCAGTTGGAGCTGAGTAGGTTAGGTTCTTCACTGGCTGAGGCTGTTCGACCTGAACTTCTAGGTTGAACAAGTAGCTGATTGATTCTTCCTTGATGGCACCCATCATCTGAGTGAACATGTTGAATCCCTCACGCTGGTATTCAACT
>JBDLVB010000138.1:0-2609 GCA_039805005.1 Actinomycetota bacterium | reverse complement strand
TCAGGCCAGGACATCAGCGACCTTATCCAGTCAGACTCCTCCTTCTTGAAGACTGCTAGCCCAGAGCTAGCAGATCCAATCAAGCAGGCGTTTGCTGAGTCAACCGCTGGAGTCTTTGTTGCAGCGAGCATTGTTGTAATTACTGCATTTGCTCTGTCTATCTTCATTAAAGAGGTAGCCCTTCGCACCAAGTCAGGTGTTCAGGAGAAGGCTGAACAAGCCGCAGCCTCAATGCACTAGTAATCATTGACCTAAACCCTTGGTGGCCCTTTGGCTACCAAGGGTTTAGTCTTTTACTACACGGGAGTCCGAAGCATCGGACTGAGATGAAGCTACTGCCAAATACCGTCAAACCTGAACTGGGTAATGCCAGCGTAGGAAGGAAAAATGAAACGCATATTTGCATTAATAACTGTTGCACTATCTCTAGGGCTTTCAGCCTGCACAAACAACGCAGTTGGCAGCGTCACTCTAGTTGCTCACGATTCTTTTGTTATGAGTGATGAACTGATTGCTGAATACGAACAAGATGGTTCAACGTTAGAAATCGTTCGAGCTGGTGATGTTGGTGAAATGACCGGCAAGTTAGTTCTTACCAAAGATGCTCCAATTGCTGATGTGGTGTATGGCATCGACAATACTTTTTCCAGTGTCATTAGAGACAACGAGGTTATTGCAGCCTCTACCGAATTAGTGGCTATCGACTACGCGGACATTTGTTTCAACGTTGACATCAATTACTTTGAAGAGAAGAATCTTGTAATTCCAGATCACTGGAAAGATTTGATCAAGCCTGAATACAAGAACCTAACTGTTATTGAGAATCCAAATCTTTCTTCAACTGGTTTAGGTTTTCTAGTTTCAACTTTTGCTGCTTTCTCAAACAACACTGAAACAACTAACTGGTGGAAGTCATTCAAGAACAATGGTGTGAAGGTTGCAGCAAGTTGGGAAGATGCTTACTACACAGACTTCTCCGGATCAGCGGGTAAGGGTAAGTATCCGATTGTTCTTTCCTATTCATCATCTCCAGCAGATGAAGTTGATGAGAATGGAAATGCAAAAACAGTTGCTCTAAGAAAAGATTGCTTCAGACAAATTGAGTATGCGGGCGTTCTTCGAAATGCCAAGAACCCAGCTGGAGCTGAAGCAATGATTAAGTTCATGCTTGGTAAGTCATTCCAAGAAGCGCTTCCAACGGCTATGTATGTGTATCCAATTGATCAGACTGTAGCTTTGCCTGAGTCTTGGGCTCTTCGAGCTCCTGCTGCAATCTCAACTATTGGTGGAGATTTAGACATCGCTAAGAACCGTGCTGCTTGGCTAACTGAATACAACAGAGTGTTTGACGTTGCGCCTTAAGAGAGTCCTTCTATGGAGTGCACCAGTTGTATTTATGCTGGTGCTCTTCTACTGGCCTTTGCTTAATGTTTTCTTTTTAGCTCTTGGTCCAGATATCGCTGGCATGGTTCATAACGAATCAAGTGTCTGGCCTGTGCTTTGGTTCACTGTTTGGCAGGCATTTGTTTCAACCGCAATCTGTCTAATCATTGGAATTCCTGGAGCTTATGTTCTTTATAGAAAGAGCTTCAGGGGTTCACACTTTCTGCAATCCATAATCACGGTGCCTTTTATGTTGCCTAGCTTGGTGGTTGCCATTGCAGTGACTGAAGTTGGGGCACTTATTGGCGGTATCGATCCGGTCATAGCAATTATCTTGGCTAACGTTTTTGCCAACTACGCGGTTGTGGTCAGAAACATAGGTTCTCAGTGGCAGACATTGTCTAAATCAACCGAAGAGTACTCAGAGGTGTCGGGGATTGGCCGCTTCAAAACAGCCCTTCGGGTGTCACTGCCTCAACTAAAGAGCTCTATTAGAGCCTCAAGTGCCATCATCATGCTCTACTGTGCTTCTTCTTACGGCATTGTCTTGAGCTTGGGTGGTGGGCAGGTAAACACCTTAGAAACCGCTATTTCTATCTCGGTTCTGGAGAGACTTGACTTCGCCCATGGTGCTTTGTTGGCTCTACTGCAGATAGCTTTCTGCCTGCTTGCCTTCACAGTAAGTCGTTGGGGCGGGACTAACCCACTGAGTTTTAGTCCGTCGTTCTCCAAGTCCAAGAAGCTTGATCGAAGAGACGCTCCTGCGGCAACATTTACGTTCTTTGTTATTGGCTTTCTAGTTGTTTTGCCAATTGTTCTGGTCTTAAGTAAAGCGTTTGTTTCAATGAGTGGTTCATTTAGCTTAGAAAACTTTGCGTTACTCAATACCAGAGGATCCAGAGATATTCTGAACATCACATTCTTTGAGGCAACTCTTAACTCTCTTCGTAATTTGTTAGTGGCAACTGCTGTGTCAATTGTTTTAGGTGTTCTAGTTGCCTATCTATTGGCTGAACAAACAAGAAGACGTCGCAAAAGAAAAACTGATTTTCTTGGAATTACTTTAGATGCGGCTTTCCTTTTGCCAATTGGAGTTTCATCTGTTGTTATCGGTGTTGGATACCTGATTACTCTCACAGGAGATCTCGCTTGGATTAGAACTAGTTGGATATTGGTTCCATTGGTTCAATCAGTGTTTGCTATTCCTCTTGTAGTTCGCATCGCTT
>JBDLVB010000137.1:0-2633 GCA_039805005.1 Actinomycetota bacterium | reverse complement strand
GGCTTGGTGTATTAGCCATTGTCGGAGCACTAGTTTTGTGGCGAGGTCTGGAACTATTTATCAAGCGTGGAACCTTGAAGAGATCTTTCTCTGAAACATTCAAGGACTTCTCATCCTCCGCTTTTGTTGTTATCTACCTTCCACTAACAATGAGCTTTGCAGCTCTCTTGTTTAGAGAACCTGCTCACGATGGGTTTGTTGAAGGTAAGTACTGGATTATCACCTTTGTTACCACTGTGATTCTGATTGATAGCAGTGCCTACCTATTTGGTAGAAAGCTAGGCAAGCACCCAATGCTTCCTAAGGTAAGCCCTAAAAAGAGTTGGGAAGGCTTCGCCATCTCAGCACTGTTCGGACTAACCAGCGCTGTGATTCAAACAGTTTGGCTTCTTGAATTGCCTTGGTGGTTTGGGTTGGTCATCGGTGCGGTTCTAATCATGTCTGCGGTTCTTGGTGACTTTGCTGAGTCTCTTATCAAGCGTGATCTGGGGGTGAAGGACATGTCTTCACTTATTCCAGGCCACGGTGGAATTATGGATCGTTTGGACTCAATGCTTCCTGCTGCACTAAGCTCCTACTTGCTGATGGCTCTTAGCGTCAGATTGTTCCAATAGGACTTGAGAGAATAAAAGCATGAGTTACGCATTCGTTCTGTCTGGAAAAAGAAAACTTGGCTACAACATTAGCCAAGTTGATGAATTCTTGGATCTTGCTAAGCAGCAATTCAACAATCCATCTCGGGAGCTGGTGACATCCCTAGATGTCAGAACAATTCGCTTCAAACTGGTGAAGAACGGCTATTCAATTTCAGTAGTTGACTCAGCTCTTGAGAAGCTTGAAGACACCTTCGCAGCTTCTGAATTCACTAAAGAGATTATGAATCAGGGTTTCTTTGAGTTCTCCGAAGATCAGGACAACCTTAGGAAAGAACTAGTAGCTCGCTGCAATAGAGCAAAACACAAGAAGTTCTCAACTAGAAAGTTTCCAAACAAGGGCTACAGCATCAAACAGGTCGACAAGTTATGTTCTCAACTGGGGAATTCTCTCGAGGATAAGGCAGACTTGAGTGTGAGAGAAGTAAGACTTACAACTTTCAAGTCCAAGAGAGGTGGCTATGCAGAATACCAAGTTGACGCATTCCTCGAGAAAGTCGTTGAAGTACTTCAGCGCGAACAAGCTATTCAAAACTTTAAGCGCTAGTTCTATAGCTCTTGCACTTGTTCTTGGATTTACTTCAACCGTTTCTGAAACACCAGTTGCCAGCGCTGCAACAGGTACAAAAGCCACAACCCTGCTCGCCAAGATTCTTGTGAAGGGTAGAGCACCTAAAACTGGATATGACCGCGATCTGTTTAGCGATGGCTGGGGTGACATCGGGGAGTGTGACACGAGGAACTACATTCTTCGAAGAGACTTGAAATCAATTACCTGGAGGTCATCGCCGAGATGCACCGTTGCAACGGGAATATTGAATGACCCATATACGGCTAAGAAGATCTACTTCGTAAGAGGAGTTGGCACTTCAAATGCTGTTCAGGTTGATCACGTTGTAGCAGTTAGTGATGCTTGGCAAAAGGGAGCTCAGAAACTCTCTTCAAGTTCAAGATATGCCTTCTATAACGACCCATTGAACCTATTGGCTGTTGATGGTCCAACTAACTCACAAAAGAGCGACAGTGACGCAGCCTCTTGGTTGCCACCAAACAGGAAATACTGGTGTTCTTACGTGTCGAGGCAGATCGCTGTGAAGTACAAATACAAGCTCTGGGTCACTTCAGCAGAGAAAAGTTCCATGCTCAGAGTGCTTAAGACATGCCCTAATCAACTGGTACCTAGGGGCTAAAGCGCTTATTCCTAGGCCTAAAGACACCCTTGAGGTAAACTTGAGTTTTGAACTAAGGCGGTGAATCAATGGGTAGATACGAGCTGGTTAGACCAACTCTTTCTAAACGCATTATTCAGCGTATCTTCGGAGAAAACTTCACCCCAAAGCTTCAGGAGCTGCAGCTTCGTAGGAAGTTCAAGCTGGCTGTTTCAAACCTGGTAGCCATTTCATTTGTTGCAGGTTATGCCATGGTCACAGTAATTGACCCTTACGGTGGAGCACTGAACTCTGCCTATGCCTACAACTCCACATATTCAAATACTGGAGAAGGCGACCAGATCTATGGCTTCACAGCTCAACAGAAGATCAGTTTCAAAAGAGGTGGCTGGTCTATTGTTACCGGTGATGAAGCGGCAGCTATCTATGTTGCCAATGCTGATACACCTGAAACAGGCTCAATCAAGAAATTTGCTTTTGATCTAGTGGCATCACTATCTTGGGGTCGCGATCAGTACTCCTGCCTAGTTGCTTTATGGGAGAGAGAGTCCAACTGGCGTTGGAATGCACACAACAAGAACTCTGGTGCCTATGGAATCCCTCAGTCTCTCCCTGGTAGGAAGATGGCTGAGATGGGGGCTGACTGGCTAACCAATCCAGAGACTCAGGTTCGCTGGGGTGTGAACTACATCAAGAACCGTTACGGTGCTCCATGTGGAGCGATGGCTCACTCTAATAAGTTCAACTGGTACTAAGTCGTGGGCAGAAACAATAAACCTAAAGGTTTCAAAAAGAATGAAACTGAAGATGA
>JBDLVB010000136.1:0-2665 GCA_039805005.1 Actinomycetota bacterium | reverse complement strand
TATGAATACAACCGTGCTGCTAACCCAACTAGAACTGCTCTTCAGGAAGCATTAGCTTCTCTTGAAGGTGGACGTTTTGGAATGAGCTTCTCAAGTGGTCTTGCTGCTGAAGATGCAATCATTCGTGGTGTTCTAGCTCCTGGTGATCACGTGATTCTGGCTAATGACCTTTATGGTGGTTCTTACCGACTCTTCGCTAGAGTCCACAAGACCTGGGGCATTGACTTCACAATTGTTGACCTAAATGACGAAGCAGTTCTAGAGAGCGCTTTTGTTGAAGGTAAGACCAAGATGGTTTGGATTGAGACACCGTCTAACCCAATGATGACAATCTTTGACATTGCTAAGGTTTCTGCTGTTGCTCATAAGCACGGAGCAGTTGCTGTTGTTGATAATACTTTTGCCACTCCTTATCTTCAGCGCCCACTTGAACTAGGTGCTGACATTGTTATTCACTCAACTACTAAGTATTTGGGTGGACACAGCGATGTTCTTGGTGGAGCAGTAATTCTTAATGATGGAGAGCTTGCAAAGAAGATTGAATTCATTCAGTTTGCTGTTGGTGCTGTTTCATCACCATTTGATGCTTGGCTAACCCACAGATCTCTAAAGACTCTTGCTCTTCGTATGGACAGACACTGCTCTAATGGTCAAGCGGTAGCAGAGTTCCTTGCAACACAGAAGAAAACAGTATCTGCTGTTTACTATCCAGGACTATTAGATCACCCAGGTCACGATGTTGCTAGAAAGCAAATGGATGGCTTTGGTGGAATGATTTCATTCAAGCTTGTTGGTGGAACAGCAGCTGCTAAGAAGTTCTGTGAAAACACAGAACTGTTCACTCTTGCCGAATCCCTAGGTGGAGTTGAATCACTGGTTAACTATCCAGCTGAAATGACTCATGCTTCCGCTAATGGGTCTCCCATTGAAGTATCTGCAGATATCGTTCGACTATCTGTTGGTGTTGAACACATTGAAGACATCATCGCTGACATAGCTCAAGCACTCGAGAGACTCTAAATATGTCAGCTTCAGAGCAGGACAGAGTTCAAGCAATCTATGATGAGTTCGCCAAGAGCTATGACGATCACTATGCCTCTGCTGAATTCCAAGAAGAGGATCTAGCACTATTTAGAATTCTTTCTCCTTGGATCAGAGGCAAGGTGTTGGATCTTGGTTGTGGCACCGGCCTTACCCTGAGCTATAACGACATCAGCAAAGGCGACTACCTTGGGGTTGACCCAAGTGCTGGAATGCTAGCCAAGCTAGAGACAAAATTCCCTGGCTATAGGACTGTTAACTCGACTTTTGAGCAATGGAATGAGACCGAGCAAGAATCTAAATTTGAGACCATATTGGGTCTTTTTGGAGCACCGGCTTACTTCGCTAAAGAGTCCTACGCCAAGGTCCTAGAAAGACTTGCCCCTAAAGGCCACTATTTCCTTATGTTCTATAAGCCTGGCTACTTCCCAGCCCACATCTACACCGAGGAAGACAAGGCTGCAGCCAAAGCTCGTATTGACTTTGACCTGATCAATTTGACCTTTGAAACCACCTTTGTTTTCACTAATTACCTGGTGGCAACCAACATTCCACAGGAGTTTTTGCCTGCTCGGTAACACTTGGTAACACTGGTTTTAGGTCTCCATTATTTAGGGCAAAATGTATCTGAAACATACTTAAAAACCTAAAGGAGTTCACAAATGGCTACATCAAAGAAATCGCTATGGCGCGGGTTTGCAGCAGCAGCTGCAGTGCTATTGGCTACCACACTAACCGCCTGTTCAACAGGCAGCGTTGCCGGAGACACAATCACTGAAGGCAAGCTAACCATCGGAACAGGTAACCCTGCTTACTTCCCATGGGTAATTGACGACAAGCCTGAATCAGGCGAAGGTTTCGAAGCTGCAGTTGCATATGCAGTTGCTGAAAAGCTTGGCTTTGCAGCAGAAGACGTTGTTTGGGTTCGCACAACATTCGATGAGGCAATTGCACCTGGAGTAAAGAACTTTGACTTCAACTTGCAGCAGTACTCAATCACTGAAGAGCGCAAGGCAAACATTGACTTCTCAACCCCTTACTACGAGACAGCTCAGGTTGTTGTAACAGTCGCATCTTCTCCTGCAGCAGGTGCGAAGAGCATCGCTGATCTACAGGGATACCTAATCGGTGCAGCAACTGGAACCACATCATTCAACGCAATTGTTGATGTAATCAAGCCGACTCAGGATGCACTTGCATTCAACTCAAACGATGACGCTAAGGCTGCTCTAACTAACGGACAGGTTGATGCAATCGTGCTAGATCTTCCAACAGCACTTTACGCATCATGCTGTGAGCTAGACGGTGGAACAATCATTGGTCAGCTTCCAACAGCTGACAAGGGTGACCAGTTCGGTCTAGTACTAGACAAGGGTTCAAAGCTAACTGCTGCAGTAAGCAAGGCTCTTGATGAACTACGTGCTGATGGCACACTAGCTCGTCTAGAAGAGCAGTGGCTAACAGCAGATGCTGGTGTTCCAGTACTGAAGTAATCTATATCTATGAGTAATAGCGAAGCCCGTAGGTTCAGCCCAAGTGAAATTGAGCTGGACCGACGGGCTTTCCGCTTAGCTCGGAAGAGAAAGTCAACAATTGTTGCTTTCGTAAGCACAATTCTTTTTGC
>JBDLVB010000135.1:0-2940 GCA_039805005.1 Actinomycetota bacterium | reverse complement strand
ACTGATGGCATGGCCAAGCTAATGAAGAAGCTTGATAAAGAGATCGCCAAGATTGCTGCAGAGTGTTATGAGATTATCGGCAAGGAAATCAATCTTGCATCTCCAAAGCAACTGCAAACTGTCTTGTTCGATGACCTGGGTATGGAGGGAACCAGCAAAGTAAAAACTGGATTCTCAACTAATGCTGAAGCATTGACTACATTGTTTGAACAGAACGGTCACCCGTTCCTTGAGAAGCTACTTGCTCACCGTGAAGTGACAAAGATTCGCCAAATCGTTGAGACGATTAGCAAGTCAGTTGGTCCAGACAACAGGATTCACACCACTTATGTTCAAACAGGAACTTCGACTGGAAGACTCTCTTCAGAGAATCCAAACCTTCAAAACATTCCTGTTAGAAGCGATAGAGGAAGATTGATCCGCGATGCTTTCATCGTTGGTGACGATTTCGAAACTCTTCTAACCGCCGATTATTCACAAATTGAAATGCGAATCCTTGCTCACTTGAGCCAAGATGAAGGTTTGATTGAGGCTTTTAAGTCTGGAGAAGACCTTCACAAGTTCGTTGGTTCAAGAATCTATGGAGTTCCACCTGCAGAGGTAACCGGAGCGATGCGATCCAAAGTAAAGGCAATGTCCTACGGTCTTGTCTATGGGCTCAGTGAATACGGCCTAGCCAAGCAGCTCAGAATCACTAACGCCGATGCCAAGCAATTGATGGCGGACTACTTCGATCGTTTTGGTGGCGTTAGAAGATACCTGAGCGAGGTAGTTGAAGAGGCCAAAGACCGAGGCTATACCGAGACCATTGCTGGCAGAAGAAGACCTTTCCCGGATCTAAAGAGCAAGATCTTCGCCGTTAAAGAAAACGCAAGACGGGCGGCACTAAATGCTCCTATTCAGGGAACTGCGGCCGACATCATGAAAACAGCCATGATCAACGTCGACAAGGCTCTAGTCGCAGCTAAAGTGAAAAGCCGCATCCTGCTTCAAGTCCACGATGAATTGGTCATTGAGGTTGCCAAGGGTGAGCTTGCAAAGGTTCAAGACTTGGTAATCAAAGGCATGAATGAGGCTGCAGAACTGCTAGTGCCTCTAGAAGTGAGCGTTGGAGTCGGTAAGAGTTGGGATGAGGCTGCTCACTAATGGCTAAGAAAACCTGCATTGTTGGGCCTCAAGTGGGCCTACATGCCAGGCCAGCGGCGGATTTTGTCCGCTTGGCAAGCCTCAGCAACCACAATGTCACGGTTTCGAACCGTGTAGGTAAGAAAGCTGATGGAAGCAGCATTCTCGCCATTTTGAGCCTTGGGGCTAAGCATGGGGAAGAGCTCACAATCGAGGTTGTTGGGCCGGACGAAGATAATGTGCTTGATGGTCTAATCCGCGTTGTTTCGGGCGAGAAGACCGTATAGACTTTCCTGAGGTCTGAATTTAGACCTAAATAAACCCAGTCCAAGTTCAATTGCTGTGAGTTGCTACGCCCGTAGTTTTCAAATGGTAATTGGCCCGAGTAAAAACAAGATCGAGACAACCTCTCTATGACAAGTAGCACCAACAAAGCTCCTAAGCAGGTAGCAGTTAACGACATCGGTTCAGCTGAAGAATTACTAGCAGAAATCGAAAAAACCCTAAAATCTTTCAACGACGGCGATCTAATCGCAGGTATCGTTGTCAAGATTGACCGCGACGAAGTTCTACTAGACGTCGGTTACAAGACCGAAGGTGTTATTCCTTCACGTGAACTATCAATCAGACATGATGCAGCCCCAGGCGACATCGTTGCTGTTGGTGATTCAATCGAGGCCCTTGTTCTTCAGAAAGAAGACAAAGAAGGCCGCCTAATTCTTTCCAAGAAGCGTGCTCAGTACGAGCGTGCGTGGGGCGATGTAGAAAAGATTAAGGAAACTGATGGCGTCGTTACCGGTTTGGTAATCGAAGTTGTTAAGGGTGGACTTATCGTTGACATCGGTCTTCGTGGATTCCTTCCAGCTTCTCTAATCGAACTACGTCGTGTTCGCGACCTAACTCCTTACCTTGGTCAGAATGTTGACGCAAAGATTTTGGAACTAGACAAGAACCGCAATAACGTTGTTCTTTCTCGCAGAGCTCTTCTAGAAGAGTCTCAGTCTGCTAACCGCAGCACATTCCTAGCTGACCTTGCTAAGGGACAGATCCGCACAGGTGTTGTTTCATCTATCGTGAACTTCGGTGCGTTTATCGACCTTGGTGGCGTTGATGGTCTAGTTCACGTAAGCGAGCTTTCATGGAAGCACATCGAGCACGCTAGTGAAGTTGTAGAGATCGGTCAGGAAGTCACTGTTGAGGTTCTAGAAGTTGACCAGGACAGAGAGCGTGTTTCACTATCTCTAAAGGCAACTCAGGAAGACCCATGGCAGGTATTTGCTAGATCACACGCAATCGGTCAGTACGCACCAGGTAAGGTCACAAAGATCGTTCCATTCGGTGCATTCGTTCGTGTTGCAGATGGCATCGAAGGTCTAGTTCACAACATCGACCTAGAGCGTCGTCGTATCTCATTATCTCTAAAGCAGGCTACTGAAGAAGTAAACCCAGAGGGAACTGACTTCAACCCAGCTCTTTACGGATTGGCTACTGACTTTGATGACCAGGGTAACTACAAGTACCCAGAAGGTTTCGACTCAGCAACTAGCGAGTGGAAGCCAGGATTCGAAGATGCTAAGGCTAAGTGGGAGAAGGAATACGCTGAAGCTCACGCACGCTGGGAAGAGCACAAGAAGCAAGTTAAGGCAGCTAACGAGCTAGCAGCAACCCTTCCTGATGCAAAGCCAGAAGTACAGGCCAGCACAACCACATCATCTTCATCTGAAGGAGTAACAGCATCAGAGGGAACCCTTTCTGATGACGAGGCTCTATCAGCTCTACGCGACAAGCTAAAGAGTGCTGAATAGTTAGAAGTAT
>JBDLVB010000134.1:0-2695 GCA_039805005.1 Actinomycetota bacterium | reverse complement strand
GACAACAGAAGATGGTTCAGATGTTTGTGCAAGGGGAGTTCCAGTCCCGATGACTGTAACAAGTGAAGAAGAAACTCCTGTTGACGTTTCAGAAGAAACACTTGTTGATGGTGGAGATTGCACAGTTAGCGTTGATGCAGACGGAAACGAACTAAACGCTTGTTTTGATGCAGTTCCTTACGAAGCTACTGGAGAAGAGGGCGAAGTAATGCCTCTTGAAGAAGGAACCGTAGACGAAACTCTGATGTATCAGAGTGGAATTGCTAAGTCTGGTGCAATGCCTAACGATCAGACTGCTTCAAACACTCTTGCTGCATTTGGTGTTCTAGTTGGTGCACTTGGTGCATTCGGTATCGCTATTAGCCGTGAAAGAGCAGCTAAGTAATTAGTTCTTGAAAGAAATGGGCTCGACTGATTTCAGTCGGGCCCATTCTTCTTATCTAAAGTCTTTAGGAAGTTATTACTTCTCTGCTCATGAGCCCAACTGTGTTGCCTTCGGTGTCCTCAATGAATGCCAGCCATTCGTTACCTGGCTTATCAAATAGTCCCTGAGGGTCAGGAAATACGATGTGTGGTTCGATAGCGATGGTTACCCCTTGGCTGCGAAGAGTTTCAACTTCTTCGCGCACATCATCTACTTCTAAATAGATAAGTGATTTGGGGCCATCTATTTGAAGTAGCAGTCTTGTGCCTTCAAGGTCATAGAACAACATTCTTGGTCCAGGAAAAACAGCGGTTGGTTCTTGCTTTAGTAGTTGAGTGTAAAAAGTCTGGGCTCTGGCAATGTCTTGGCAACCCAAAGCAACTTGTCGAATCTTCATAAAGTCAAGATACACCTAGATAAGGGAAGTAGATTTGACTGGTGCCTAAAAGTCCAGCGTTGAGATCATTCAAACATCGGAACTTCCGCATACTTTATCCAGCGAATGCAATGTCAAACATTGGTACCTGGAGCCAGAGAGTTGCCCAGGACTGGCTAGTTCTTGAACTTACCGATAAGAACGCAGCGATGCTTGGTCTTGTAACAGCAATTCAGTTCCTACCTGCCATGTTGCTAAGTCTCTACGGTGGTTTACTTGCAGATCGATTCAGTAAGAGAAAACTTCTAATCCTGACCAACACTGGAGCAGCTCTAACTTCTGTGATTTTAGGTCTACTTGTTATCGCTGGGTCAGTTCAGTTATGGCACGTCTTTGTTCTCGCTTTGGGGCTAGGAGTTTTCACAGCTATTGACTCACCAATCAGGGTTAGCTTCACTAGCGAGCTAGTTGGTAAAGATGATCTAGCCAACGCCGTTAGTTTGAACTCTGCAAACTTCAATGTGGGTCGTCTAGTTGGACCGGCTCTTAGTGGATTCTTGATCTTCTACTACGGCACTGGCCCTTCGTTTCTAATCAACACTGCTACCTATGTGTTTATGGTTGTGACTCTCCTATTCATAAGAGACAAAGACCTTCACATCACAACTAAACCAGCAAGAGATAACAAGCTCTCGGAAGCTTTCAAGTATGTGAAGTCTCGCCCAGACTTGATGCTAGTTATGTTGACTGTTTTCTTCACAACAACATTCGGTTTGAACTTTCAAATCTTTATTGCCTTGATGGCAACAAAAGAATTCAATATGCAAGCTGACCAGTTTGGTGTTCTAGGCAGTGTGTTGGCAATCGGATCTTTATCTGGTGCTTTGATAGCGGCTCGTCTTGAGAAACATAGAACTACTTCAAACATCTTGAAGGGTGCAACTCTCTTTGGAGTCCTTCTGATGCTCTCTGCTTATTTACCAAACCCAGTCTTATTTGGAATCATGCTTCCGATAATGGGAGCTGTGGCTCTACTAACACTTATCTCCGCTAACACATATGTTCAGGGCAACACCAGTAACGCTCTACGTGGTCGAGTTATGGGAATCTACTTGATGATATTCATGGGTGGAACACCTATTGGTTCACCACTAATTGGTTTTGTGGCGGCAGCCTTCGGGATTAGACCAACGATTGTTTTGTGTGGGCTAGTACTAGCAGTTGCTGCGTTACTAATCAGAAGAAAATTTAGAGGATTACAACCGGTAACTGTTTAGTTACTGGTTCATTCTTTCAATCTCAGCATCAACAGCATCTTTTAGTGCCTGCATGTCAACATCAGAAACAGGGCCATACTCGAGGCTTCTAGTGTTCTTCACGTCTTCTGGAATTGCCTTCACAAGAAGACCGTCGGCAACTTCAAAAATAGTGTCAGTTAACTTTGATCCTGTTTCGCTATAAGTGCTCTGTGTCCAAACAAAGGTGCCGTCCTTGTTCTTCTTGACGTAGTGCTCATAGTCCCCAGTGTTGTCGTGGTTGGCTTCTTCCATCATTGAAATCAAATAGCCAGGGTTGCATGCTGTTGTCTCTAGTTCATAGAGAACTTGAGCCTTACCTTTGTTGTCAATATAGATAGCGCTGTAGTCCATGTAGGCGTCTTTTTTGGCAAGAGCAATAATGCGAGACGGCTCATCATTAATGAATCTCTCGACAAGCCCTTCCTCTTGGCCCTTTGCACATGAGTCATCAGCAAGCTTGTAGAACTCCGCCTCTATCTCTGCTTGGGTTTGAGTAACAGCCGGAGTAGGGGTTGGAGTTGGTGTAGCTGTTGGTTCTGGCTCAGCTGTAGAACAGCCTGCCAATGCCAATAACAATCCAGTGATGGCTAAAGCCTT
>JBDLVB010000133.1:0-2749 GCA_039805005.1 Actinomycetota bacterium | reverse complement strand
GGTTTCCAGATTCTTGCATCAGCTCTTGGTGGAAGAGTGGACAAGACAGGTCTTCGCGAATACGGCGCAACTGAACTCAAAGTAGTTGCCGGTGGAGAAATCCTTGCTGGTCAACCAGGCGAACAAATCTGTTGGATGAGCCACGGTGACCAGGTCATGAAAGAGCCAGCAGGCTTTGAAGTTCTAGCTTCTACTGCAACAACCCCGGTTGCTGCTTTTGCGAACAGTGAAAAGAAAATCTATGGAGTGCAGTGGCATCCAGAGGTTAAGCATTCACAGTTTGGTCAAAACGTTCTAGAAAACTTCCTACACAATGCAGCAGGTATTGCTCCTGACTGGAACAGTGGAAACGTTATTGCTCAACAGGTTGAAAAGATTAGAAACCAAGTTGGTAGCGACAGAGTTATCTGTGGTCTATCCGGAGGTGTTGACTCTGCGGTCGCAGCTGCTCTTGTACACAAAGCAGTCGGAGATCAACTTGTTTGTATCTTTGTGAACCACGGTCTAATGCGTGAAGGTGAAGTTGAACAAGTTGAACGAGACTACGTTGCTTCAACCGGTGTCCGCCTAATCACAGTTGATGCTGAGAAGCAGTTCCTGGATGCTCTTGCAGGAGTTACCGATCCTGAGACCAAGCGCAAAATTATTGGACGAGAGTTCATTAGGTCATTCGAAGAGGCTCAAGCCCAGCTAATTGCTGAATCTAAAGCAGATAACAGACCAATCAAGTTCCTAGTTCAAGGAACGCTTTACCCAGATGTTGTTGAATCTGGTGGTGGTGTTACAGCAGGTATCAAGAGCCACCACAACGTTGGAGGCCTTCCTGAAGACCTACAGTTTGAACTTGTCGAACCGCTTAGAACCCTCTTCAAAGATGAGGTTAGAGCTATTGGTTATGAACTTGGTTTGCCTAAAGAGATTGTTGGCAGACAGCCTTTCCCAGGCCCTGGCCTAGGTATTCGAATCGTTGGTGAAGTAACTAAGGACCGTCTAGATCTACTCAGATCAGCAGATGCAATCGTTAGAGCTGAACTTAGTGCTGCTGGTCTCGATGGTGAAATCTGGCAGTGTCCAGTTGTTCTTCTTGCCGACGTTAGATCAGTTGGAGTTCAGGGAGATGGCAGAAGTTATGGGCACCCAATTGTCCTTCGTCCTGTGTCAAGTGAAGATGCTATGACAGCTGACTGGTCAAGAGTTCCTTATGACTTGCTAGCAAAGATTTCTAACCGAATTACAAATGAAGTTGCTGGAGTAAACAGAGTCGTACTAGATGTCACCAGTAAGCCGCCCGGCACTATTGAGTGGGAATAGTTTTGCCACCAAAAGTTATTGCTCATCGAGGAGCTAGTGGCTATAGACCTGAGAACACTGTTGAAGCGTTTGAACTAGGTCTAGCCATGAAAGCCGATGGCATCGAGTTTGATGTCATCAACACTAAGGATCAGGTTCTAGTCATCAGACATGAAAATGCTTTGAGTGGAACCACAGACATAAAGAATCATCCGGAACTGGCATCTCTGTATAGAGAAGGTGTGGTTGAAGAGCGAGTGGTTCAAGATTGGTTCTCTGAGGATCTGACCTATGAGCAACTATCCACCCTAAGAGCGAACGAGCGTCTTGCAGATCTAAGACCGGGTAGTGCGAAGTTTGATGGGCAGTTCCAAATACCAACCCTGAAGCAAGTTCTTGAGTCTGACTTTATTCAGGACAAGATTTTGGTTGTCGAGCTAAAGCAAGGATCACACCTAACTGCTTTATCTGAGACCATCGGCAAGCTCACTACAGATGAAATTGTGAATTCAAATGTTGTGAACAAGAACGTAACACTCATTCTTGAATCTTTTGATGACGGCATCTTGCTTGATGCCAAAAAGCATCTAGAGGCTGCGGGCATTAAAGCTGAGTACTTCTTCGCTATTGACTCAACCAAAATGGTTGACTGCAATATGGAGGAGCTGTCAGCCAAATTTGATGGGCTATCTATCGCTACACATATGTTGCTATCTAGTGACCCTTGGGTTCCAACCTGTCACGCTCTAGGGCTCAAAGTGTGGGTTTACACAGCACGTGCTGAGAAGGCAACAACAAGCATTGAGGCTTACTACGAAGAACTCATCCAAACCGGAGTAGATGGCATATTTGCTGACCAACCAGACCTTTTGCGGCGTGTGTTGGACGAGCGTGGCTAATCTGTCAGTTGGGCAACCTAAAATAACTAAGTCATGTCTTGGATTGAACCCACAAACTCATCAAAGCTTCTAGAAGGTCTAAACCCTCAGCAAGCTGAAGCTGTCCTATACAGAGGACCAGCTCTTTTGATTGTTGCTGGAGCTGGTTCAGGTAAGACCAAGGTGTTGACTCACCGTATTGCGCACCTTCTTGAGCAAAGAGAAGCTTGGCCTTCTCAGATCCTGGCTATCACTTTCACTAATAAAGCAGCTGCCGAGATGCGTGAGCGTATCAAGCTCCTTGTTGGAGACCCTGAGGGTATGTGGATTCGCACGTTCCACTCTGCTTGCCTCCAGATTCTAAGAAGAGAAGCAGAGCGACTAGGGCACAACTCAAACTTCACCGTCTATGACACAGGTGACTCTAGAGCCCTAATCAAGAGGCTCATCAAAGCCGGTGGTCATGATATTGACAGCCTCAAGGCTCAAGTTGTTGCCTCTGTAATTAGCAAGGCTAAGAACGAATTACAAACTGCTGAAGATTTCGCAGCCAACATTGATACCAAGAACCCTAAGTCGCA
>JBDLVB010000132.1:0-3811 GCA_039805005.1 Actinomycetota bacterium | reverse complement strand
TATTTTCGCTCAACTTTAGAAAGAGTAGATAAATGGAATTCAAGATCATCAAGTCTGAACATCCAATGCCTGATGCAGAGCGTGAAGCATTACTTGAAAACCCTGCTTTCGGTGTGAACTTCACAGACCACCAGGTAATCATCGAGTGGACTAAAGATGGCGGCTGGCAGAATGCCAGAGTTGAGCCTTATGGCCCAATCATGATGGATCCTTCAAGTGCAGTACTTCACTACGGTCAAGAAATCTTTGAAGGCATCAAGGCTTATAGACACCAAGATGGTTCTATTCATACCTTTAGACCTGAAGCCAACGCAGCAAGACTACAAAAATCTGCTCACCGCATGGCATTGCCTGAACTACCTATTGAATTATTCGTCGAGAGCCTAAGAGCACTTATCTCAGTTGACGCAGCCTGGGTGCCAAAGCCAGTAAACGAAAAGACTCTCTACTTCAGACCTTTTGAGATTGCAGCAGAGAACTTCTTAGGTGTTAGAGCAGCTCAAAGAGCTGAATACAGGGTTATTGCATCTCCAGTTGGTCCTTACTTCACAGGTGGACTAAAGCCAGTTAGCATCTGGATCGCTCTAGATTCAGCAAGAGCAGGACGTTATGGAACTGGTGAAGCTAAGACCGGTGGAAACTATGCAGCCAGCTTGCTAGCTCAAAACGAGGGCTATGAGAATGGCTGTTCACAGGTGCTATTCCTAGATGCAGAATCTCACACATACATCGAAGAACTAGGTGGCATGAACGTCTTCTTCGTATACAAAGACGGTCACGTAGTGACACCATCTCTTGATGGAACCATTCTTAGAGGAATCACTAGAGACTCAATCATTCAGCTACTCAAGGACAGAAACATTTCTGTTGAAGAAAGAGCAGTGACATTAGATGAGGTTCGTGAAGGCTATAACTCAGGTGAGATCACTGAAGTATTTGCTTGTGGAACTGCAGCTGTAATCACTCCAGTTGGTCAGTTCACAACTGGCTTGTAAAACTTAGCTAATGAGAATTGCAAAGTTCATAGTCCAAGACAAGCTTTCTTGGGGTGTGGTGGATGGTCCTGAAGTAGTTGTCTTTAGAGGTCACCCTATTTTCCAGGGCTATGACACAACAGGGGAGAGAATTCCTCTAAAGGATGTTCAACTCCTTCCACCAGTTCTTCCAACCAGCAAGATTATTTGCATTGGTAAGAACTATGCAGATCATGCTGCTGAAATGGGTGGAGATCTACCTACCGAACCTCTTATCTTCATCAAGCCTTTGACCACAGTCATTGGTCCTGGCGAAGCAATTGTTTTGCCAAAGATTTCTGAGCGAGTCGATCACGAAGGTGAACTAGCAATCGTTATCGGTCAAGTTGCTAAAGACGTTCCTGAAGATAAGGCACTGGATTATGTCTGGGGTTTCACTATCGCTAACGATGTGACAGCTAGAGACATTCAGAACAAAGATGGCCAGTGGACCAGAGCCAAGAGCTTTGATACCTTCTGTCCACTTGGACCATGGATTGAAACGGAGTTTGTAGTTGATGGCCAACTACTAGAGACCCGCGTTGATGGCGAAGTTAGACAGCATGCATCCATTGACATGCTCATCCATAAGGTTCCTAAGATCATCCAGCATGTCTCTCAAGCTATGACTCTTATGCCTGGAGATGTTATTCTCACTGGTACTCCTGCTGGCATTGGCCAGATAGAGTCTGGTCAATAAGTTGAGATAAGAATTGAAGGCATCGGGACTCTAACTAACCCTGTCGATTGAGGCATCAGATAATGTTTTCCATCCTCACATGACTCTGAAGCTCGCAAATCAAAATGCAAAGTAAGTTGTTCGCCCGAGTCAGGTCGTTGGCTAACAGTAATGTTGCATTTCGGTAACAGACGCGAATCGCAACTGCAAGAGGGCCGGTTCCCTTATAAACTAGAGTCTAAATAGGGGGAGTAAATGAATTCAACAATCAAATTAGCTTTACTAACAGCAAGTACGCTTCTTGCCGTGAGTGTTAACCCGTCAATCAGTGCTCGTGCCGAAAAATTGGACTTAGTCGACGAATCAAAGAACGCATGGATGAGCATCTCGGCCACGGCAGACTTAGCTGGAAAAGTTAACTTCGAGTGGAATTCAGCTGACCCAACTGCTTCCGTACAGATTTCGGGAGATTTAGAAACTGATTTGCGAGGCCAATCTCAGGGTGAGCTGACACAAAAAATAGTAACTAATAAAGCTAAGCTTGAGTACAGAGTCGTGGCTCTTCGTGAATCCCCAAAGTCCGCTACTGATACCTTGGAT
Organism: Actinomycetota bacterium; assembly: GCA_039805005.1. Taxonomy (GTDB): domain Bacteria; phylum Actinomycetota; class Actinomycetes; order Actinomycetales; family Microbacteriaceae; genus Rhodoluna. Next base: position 1,519 of record JBDLVB010000132.1, on the reverse strand, counting down.
TCAAATTCTAGATATGAGGCTTTCCTAACAAACCTTCAAATTGACAACCCGGGATACGTAGAAAGCATTTTTGGAGTAAGTCCCGCATCGGCATCAGCGGCAGCAGCAAAAACTTACCTAAGGTACCAGACTTTTATACCCAAAGATTTTGTTGATGCTCCGGGTGGCGTATGTACCCCAGACACTTCGAAAAAATATAAGTTTAAGGGTGACAATCGTGGATTTGATCCGGCGAGTGGTGCAGTAAAGTCAAGATTTCAAGTCACTGTCGATTGGAACGAGGCCGGCAGTTCCTCAGCTAGTAAGTTTGTTGGAGCTACTCATCGTTACTTACTAAATAGCGCTGGGTTACCTGGAAGCAGCCCAGAGAAAACAGAGACTGCAAGTTCTAGCGGAATGGTTTTTACTCAATTCAAAAGCACTGCAACTCTTGCGCATTTTCAATTGGAGCATTCCGTCACCAATCCAATGTGTGACGAATTCTTCACATTCCCCATTTGGTACTATGCCAAAGTATGGATCGCCAGATCCGGGGCATACACAATCGACCTGGAGTTGAGAAGAGCCCCAAATCATGAGCTGTATATTAAGGATAGTGACCAAGCAGATTGGAAAACTATAATTCAAGAATCAACATATTCAATGGATTGTTTCAATAAATTTTGGGTAACTCAATTTGCATGTAGTGGCCCTGCTTGGAATCCAACTACGGGCACGAGATGACTATGGACAAATCCGCCCCTTCATTTTTCATGAGGGTACTCCTAACCCTTACCTTGTTTTTCTTGATGCAGTTGGTTCTACTTGAAACAATATATGGGCTGATTAGTTTGGCTTCCCCAGACACCCGAACTTTTGACTTGTTGCCTTTGGATCAGGTGGGTTTCATGTATGTTCTTCTTCTAGCAGGCAAGGTAGACCTACCCAATCTAATTTTCGTCTTTGTTTGGAGTATTCTCCTCCTCCTGATATTGTTTACTCGAATTTCCGCACCAGGATTAAGGGGAGTGAGAAGCTTCAACTCGAACAGAATTATCTGGCCGGCTGTAGGGTTCCTCGCGTTAATTCAATTGCCCCTGAGCCAAAGTTATACACCCTTCCTGTCAGCAGCTTGCTTCATCGCAGTAGCAATGTACTTTCCCCTTCCGTCTCGACTTATTGCTCGATAACGACTTGGCTAAACATCGAGGAGTGCAATTCAGTTTGGTCATGCCTGATCAACTAGTCGTATCAACGCTTGTTTCACCGCGAATCTGTCCTTAGCTAGGGGCGAAAGGCGAAGCACTCATGATTTGGACACCTTCTCCAGCATTGATTTCTGTTTGACTTCAACGCTAACATCAATCTAAAACTGTACTCGTACAGTTCAATGGGCTCATCAACCAGTCTCGGGTTTGATTGCCGTCGCCTAGACTTGTCTAGTTATGACAAACCTAATTACTGCACCTTTTACTACAGCTTCTGGATCTGATGTCAGAGTCCGTTTCTGTCCTTCTCCTACTGGAACTCCACACGTTGG
>JBDLVB010000131.1:0-2841 GCA_039805005.1 Actinomycetota bacterium | reverse complement strand
AAGCTTTGTCTCAGCACTGTCGCGCTCAGCAACAAGCTCGACCTTTGAAGGCTGCTGACCCGATCCACCTCTGATTACAGACTCGGTTAGAACATCGCCTTGTTTGGTAATAACAACAAGCTTTGAAACATTTGGCTGAGCTGAGTAAAGGTTACGGGCCGCCTGGATGTCATCAACGATTACAACATTTACTAGGTTGGCAAGAATGCCTGCAGGTGCATCAACAACTTCAACAGCATTTCTTGCTCCTGCGACAGCAGGTAGGTTTGCTGGCTTCACCTTGTCATCAATGTCTGCCACTACAAGTTCAACTCGACCACCGTTGTTGCTCTTTAGGTGTTCAATGGCATCAAGAGCGTCTGATCTGTTATCGGCAACGATTGCATCAGCCAGTGTGCCAAGTGCTGCTGAGATGGCCGCTTCAAAACCAGCATCAATTCTCATGTGTGATGCAACAAGGCCTCTAATACCCTTTAGACCCGCAGCATTTAGTTCAGTAGTTCCATCTTTTTGCTCAAGGGTTAGATTCAGTGCACTTCGCTTAGCTAGTAGCGAGTCTCTCTCACGCTCTGCAGTGTGAAGTTCATCTCTAAGAGATTCGATCTTTGCAGCAATTGAAGTAACTTCATTCTGAGCCTGCTCATAAGCCTGCTCAAAAGAGTTGTCTTGCGGTGAAGAGAAGCTGAGTTCTGATTCCAAGCTCTCAAAGCTCTGAACCGCATCCTGATGTCTGGAGTTTGCTTCAGCTAGAGCTTCCTCATGACGAGCAAGTTCTTCTTGGACAGAGACAAGCTTTGCCTTGGTTAGGTTTGCTTCGCTATCTAGCCTTGCAAGTTCAACATCGAAAGCAGCAATCTCTGCACTCTTCTGAGCTGCCTGGTTATCAAAGTTTTCAAGAATAGCTCTGGCTTCGTCTCTATTGAGTTCAGCATCACGAAGTGCTCCACGAAGAGTTTCAACTGCAACAGTTAGTTCAACAACGCTTGAGTCAGCAGCCTTTGCTTCTTCTTCAATAGCTGCTGGGTCCACTTGAGAAGCAGTCAAGTTCTTTTGAGAAGTTAGAAGTGCAACTCTTTGGTTAGCAATTGCCAACATGGTGCGGAACTTCTCAGTCACAGTGTCGAAAGAGAAGGCAAGAGATCTTGCAACTTCAACTTCGCTAGACATCTGTTGGTTCTCTAGTTCAGCAAGTCTCTGGTTGTTTTCATCCAACTGCTGCTGCAAGATGTTGCGTTCAGCTTTTCTATCAGCTTCAGATTGTGAGGTTTGGTCCAAACCATTTAGCAATGCGACAACTTCCGCTGCCATCAATCTAGCTTTGGCATCACGAACAACAGAGGCAATGCCCTGGGCTTGACGAGCTGTTTCAGCTTGCTGACTTAGTGGCTTTAGTTGTCTTCTAACTTCACCTGCTAGATCGTTTAGGCGAGTTAGGTTTGCCTGCATCGCTTCTAGCTTGCGCTCAGTCTTTTCTTTTCTTCTGCGGTGCTTCAAGATACCCGCAGCTTCTTCAATGAAGCCTCTACGCTCTTCAGGTGTTGCTCTTAGAACACCATCAAGCATTCCCTGACCCACGATTACGTGCATCTCACGGCCAAGACCGGTATCGCTTAGAAGTTCTTGAACATCAAGTAATCGACAAGGCTCACCGTTAATCGCATACTCAGATCCACCATTTCTAAACAGTGTTCTTGAGATAGTGACTTCGGTGTAATCAATTGGCAAAGCACCATCGGTGTTATCAATTGTTAGAGAAACTTCTGCTCTACCTAAAGGGCCCTTAGTTGCAGTACCAGCGAAGATGACGTCTTCCATCTTGCCACCGCGAAGAGTCTTAGCTCCCTGCTCACCCATAACCCAAGCAAGTGCATCAACGACGTTAGATTTACCTGAACCGTTAGGTCCAACGACCGCGGTCACACCCTTTTCAAGGATGAAAGTCGTTGGGTTCGCGAACGACTTAAAGCCCTTGAGGGTCAGGCTTTTGAGATGCAAAACGGTTCGCTTTCGTAGGAGGGCGTAAGGGCTAAAGCCCAAACTTAGGGGTCTTTATAAAAATTACCTTATCTGAGGGCCTGAGGTTGCCGTAAAGCCATATTTGGGGCCAGTTAGGCCTATTTATCGCCTAAGTCTTTGGCAACTTGGGCAGAAATGAGACCCTCGGTTCATCCAGTTCTCTCGCTTGATGGCTCTGCCACACCGCTTGCAGGGAAGTCCGGTTAGCCCATAAGCGTTGAGGCTAATGCTGAAATACCCTGATTCGCCATTGATGTTCTTGTATTGTTCATCGAAGCTGGTTCCCCCAGCCTCACAGGCATTGGCTAAAACAACTCTGACATGCTCCAGAAGCTCTTTAGCCTTTGGCTTAGAAAGGCTGGCTGCTGGCTGGTCGAAGTGAATCTTGGCTAACCACAAAGATTCATCAGCGTAGATATTGCCAATACCGCTCAGAACCCCTTGGTCTAAGAGAACTCTTTTGATACCAGAGTTCTTCTTCTTGAACTTCTTCAAAACCTCATCAACGCTAAATGAAGGATCAAGTGGATCTCTAGATATATGAGCAACCTGATTAGGAATCATGTTGAACCAAGATTCAGCAGAATGGTCTTCCCCGCTAAAGCCACCTGGCAAACCATCTTCAGTTGCCTGCATGACATCAATCGCTAATGAACCAAAGATTCTCTGATCAACAAATCTAAGTTCATACTTTTGACCATCTGAGGCCTTTAGATAAATAGTCACTCTGGTTAGAGCATCATGAGTGAAGCCAGGAGTTCTAAGCAACATCTGACCACTCATACCAAGATGTCCGATCAGAGCTAGCTGAGGTTCATTCTTCTT
>JBDLVB010000130.1:0-2864 GCA_039805005.1 Actinomycetota bacterium | reverse complement strand
GTCTCTGCACCAGCTGCTGCGATAGCGTCAGCAATCATTTCACCAAGAGCAACAAACTTGTCTGCCTTAGCAACGAAGTCTGTCTCACAAGCTAGTTCGATTAGGTAACCTTTGCCTGAAGCAACACGAGCAAGAACGATACCGTTGCTTGTTGTTCTTCCTTCACGCTTGGTAACACCCTTTAGGCCCTTAAGGCGAAGGAATTCCATCGCCTTATCGATGTTGCCATCAGCCTCGTCAAGAGCACCCTTGCAGTCCATCATTCCCGCGCCTGAGCGGTCGCGAAGAGTCTTTACATCTGCTGCTGTGTAGTTAGCCATGATTATTCAGCTTCCTTTGTGGTTTCGGTTGATTCAACAACTTCTGCAGTCTCAACAACTGCAGCTTCTGCTGCAGGTGCTTCAGTAGCTGCTGCTTCCTTAGCTAGGTACGCTTCCTTCTGAGCTGCGTTGTCTAGAAGTGCTTGCTCCCAGTCAGCTAGAGGCTGTGCAGTCTCTGGCTTTGAGTGACGCTCCTTTAGACCTTCAGCAACTGCATCAGCAATAACGCGGGTAAGTAGGTGAACTGAACGAATTGCATCGTCGTTTCCTGGAATACCGATTGTTACATCATCTGGATCACAGTTGGTGTCTAGGATTCCGATAACAGGAATGCCAAGCTTCTTCGCTTCAGTGATTGCTAGGTGCTCCTTGATTGTGTCAACAACCCAGATAGCTGAAGGAACCTTAGTTAGTGTGCGAACACCACCAAGAGTCTTTTCTAGCTTTACCTTTTCACGGCTAAGAATCAAAAGTTCTTTCTTTGTGTATCCGCTTGTCTTCTTGTCGTTGAAGTCCATGACTTCAAGTTCCTTTAGACGAGCTAGACGCTTTGAGACAGTCTGGAAGTTGGTCAATAGACCACCCAACCAACGCTCATTGATGTAAGGCATGTTCACACGCTGTGCTTCAGTCGCAATAGCTTCCTGAGCCTGCTTCTTAGTTCCAACGAACATGATTGATCCACCTGAAGCAACTAGGTTCTTAGTGAACTCGTATGCCTGGTCGATGTGGGTTAGTGACTTAGCTAAGTCAATGATGTAGATGCCTGAACGATCAGTTAAGATGAATCGCTTCATCTTAGGGTTCCAGCGTCTGGTCTGGTGACCAAAGTGAACACCGCTGTCTAGCAGCTGGCGAACGGTTACTACTGCCATGGCAGTATCTCCTTTATGGCACAATAATGCGCCGATCAGTTGATTGTGAAAAGCGGTTGCTCAACACACCTGGTGCCGCATCCGATTTACCCGTGAAGCTTTGGGACTGACAAATCGATATGTTGTTCGACACGCGAAGTCGGTCCGCACACAAAAACCCTAAAATTTCTTCTTGGGATTTACGGCTGACCGCTAGTTATAAGCATAGCAGCGGTTATAAAGGGTTTTCCACCCCTGAATGACCTCAAAGGACAGAAAATACCTGGCTATCCAATACTTGAAAGATGCAACTAGCTAAACCACTTCTTTTGCTGCTTTTCAGCATCCCATTGACGCTCCTCCCCAGTCAATCAGTGGGACAAGAGCCAACACTAGCCTTGCCTCTAGCTAATCAGGAGCCTCGGGACACCCTAAATCACTACATAGCCCCAATGACCGAGTTTGGCGAAGGTCATCGGGGTATTGACCTAGCCACATTGGTTGGAGATGAGGTCTTATCCCCTGCCGATGGGGAAATTAGCTTCTCTGGCAAAGTGGGCTACCGAAGCGTTATCTCTGTGAAGTTTGGCAATAGCCTCACGGCCTCTATGGAACCAGCCTGCTCTGAGTTAGTCGAAGGGACTCAGGTCTTGATGGGAGATGTAATCGGGCTGGTATGTCAGCCAGATCCAGAGTACGTCTGGCACTGTGAGATGACCTGCCTGCACTTCGGCACAAGATCAGAAGCTGGATACTTCTCCCCATTAGCCCTTATGGGTGGGTTATCTCCATCAAGACTTGTTTATCAGGCTCGAGGGTGAGCGTTCTTATATCCAGCTCTTAGTCTGTCCACTGAAACATGAGTATAGATCTGAGTGGTTCCAAGACTTGCATGCCCAAGAAGTTCTTGGACTGCTCGAAGATCCGCCCCACCATCTAATAAATGAGTCGCTGCAGTATGTCTAAGTGTGTGAGGACCAGCCACACCGGTTGATGTGTTTACTAGAAGTGATGCAACCAGTTGATAAACAGATCTCACTCCGAGTCTTTTACCTCGAGTGTTTAGAAGAAGTGCTTGCTCACCCGGTGCTGGGTTCAAAGCTCCTCTACGTTCAAGCCACTTATCTAATGCGTCTCTGGCTGGCAAACCAAAAGGAACAACTCTTTCCTTAGAGCCCTTACCAATTACTCGAATAACGTTTCTGCCTAGATCTACTGAAACCAAATCCAAGCCACAAAGCTCACTCACACGACAACCAGTTGCATACAGCAGTTCAAACACCAATAGATCTCTTACTGCTGAAGGATCTCCTTCAGCAGCTAGTGCTTTTAGCTGACCGAATACTTCTTCTAAGGAATCCTTGGCCACCACTTTTGGAAGATGTCTGTCCGCCTTAGGGGACTTCAATCTCTGCCCTGGGTCTGCAACAACTAAATCTTCTGAAGCTAGCCAAGCGGTGAACGAACGGATTGCTGCACTCTTGCGAGCCAAAGTGCTTTTTGCTGATTGTCTTTGACTTACTTCCCACAGCCAATCTCGCAACAGTTCTAGATCAATGTCTTTTACTGCGGTGACTTGTTTGCTTTCTAAGTAAGTTGCAAGATCAAGAACATCGCTCAGATAGCTCTTAACTGTGTTTGCAGAGTAACCGCGAGCAGCATCAAGGTTGTCGGCAAACCGTTGTCCTTG
>JBDLVB010000129.1:0-2892 GCA_039805005.1 Actinomycetota bacterium | reverse complement strand
GCACCTTCTGGGTTTGAGGTTGCCGCAAGAACAAAGAGTCCTTTACCTCTTTCACTTGCTATCGCTGCAGCAGGAGCTAAAGCTCCAACACCTAGGTAAGGATTCACGGTGAGCGCATCACAGGCAAAAGGTGCGGACTTGCCCAGCCAAGCTTGAGCGTACGCCTCCATCGTTGAACCTATGTCTCCTCGTTTGGCATCAGCAATAACCAAGAAGCCACGTTCATTGGCGGAATCCAGCACTTGCTCAAGGACTTGAAAACCAGCTGACCCGAAACGCTCAAAGAAGGAAACCTGAGGCTTCACAATGGAAACTACACCCTCAAGCTCATCAAGCATTGCCAGGCTGAAATCTAGAAGACCTTTAGCAGAGACTTCAAATCCGTTCTCAATCAGGATCTCTTCGTGCGGATCGATTCCAACGCAGAGCTGACCCTTAGCGTCGAAGGCTTGCTCCAGCTTTCTGGAAAATGTATCAGGCAAGAGCTACTCTCCTGTCCTCTGCATGTTCCTGAAGTGATCGAACTTTGAAATCGCCTGCAATCACTGTCTCGAAAGAGCCAATAGCTGCGGACAGCTGAGCGATTGTTGTGAAGATTGGTGCATCAGCAGCTGTGGTTGCGGCACGAATCTCGTAGCCGTCTTTACGAGCTGAAGAACCTGATGGAGTGTTTACCACGACGTCGACTTCACCATTCAGAATCAAATCAACAATTGTCGGACCAGCAGGAGCCTGGTCGTCTCCAGAGTGTTTTCTAACGATTCGAACAGGGATACCATGACGCTTCAAGATTGAAGCTGTTCCAGCGGTAGCGAGAATTTCATAACCCAACTGGAAGAGCCTTCTCACCGGAAGAATAACCTGATGCTTATCTCTATCTGCGACAGAGATGAAGATCTTTCCAGAAGTTGGAAGTGAACTTCCAGCAGCAGCCTGACTCTTGGCAAAAGCAGTTGGGAAATCAACATCGATACCCATGACCTCACCTGTAGAACGCATCTCTGGACCTAATAGAGAGTCAACGAAGCGACCTTCTTTAGTGGCAAATCTCTTGAAAGGCAGAACTGCTTCCTTGACAGAGATTGCGGTGGTTTCAGGGATGTGGGTTCCATCGGTTGCAGGAAGATGACCCCCAGAAACAAGTTCCCTGATGCTCTTGCCAACCATTACTAGGGCAGCTGCTTTAGCAAGAGTGATACCAAGAGCTTTAGAAACGAAAGGAACAGTTCTTGACGCACGAGGGTTAGCTTCAAGAACGTAGAGAACGTCGTGAGCCAAGGCAAACTGAACGTTCAGCAGTCCCCTAACACCAATACCCTGAGCGATCTTTTCTGTAGCGACTCTCACTCGGTCAATTTGAGCGTTGCTCAATGTGATTGGAGGAAGAGTACAGGATGAGTCACCAGAGTGAATACCCGCTTCCTCAATGTGTTCCATGACGCCACCGACATAAAGTTCTGTCCCGTCATATAGAGCGTCGATGTCAATCTCAATCGCGTCATCTAAGAATCTGTCTACAAGTAGAGGGTGCTTAGGTCCGACAATTGCTTGGTCTGCGATTCTCTCGAAATAGCCTTCTAGAGACAATTGATCGTAAACAATCTCCATGCCTCTTCCACCAAGAACGAAGGATGGTCGCACCAGAACAGGGAAACCAATTCGCTCAGCAATAACCTTCGCTTCTTCAAGGCTTGTTGCAGTTCCATTTGCTGGAGAAATAAGTCCTGCTTCATCAAGAATCTTTGAGAATGCTCCTCGCTCCTCAGCTAGGTCAATAGCATCCGGAGTGGTACCAAGAATAGGAATGCCATAAGAAGCTAGTCCCTGAGCAAGTCCAAGTGCAGTCTGACCACCTAGCTGAACGACGACTCCTACTAATTCACCGCTGGCAGATTCTGCATGAATAACTTCCAGCACATCTTCAAGAGTTAGTGGTTCGAAATAGAGTCTGTCACTGGTGTCGTAATCCGTTGACACTGTTTCCGGGTTGCAGTTGATCATGATGGTTTCGTACCCAGCGTCATGCAACGCGAACGATGCGTGAACGCAGGAATAATCGAACTCAACACCTTGACCGATGCGGTTAGGGCCTGAACCAAGAATTACTACTTTCTTAGCTGTTGATGCTCGAACTTCAGTCTCTTGTTCGTATGTGCTGTAGTGATAAGGGGTCAAAGCCGGGAACTCTCCTGCACAAGTATCAACTGTCTTGTAAACAGGTCTGATGTTCTGTGAATAACGGATAGTTCTAACTTCGTGCTCAGTGAGATTTCTGAGCTCTGCAATTTGTGCATCACTGAAACCAAATGACTTTGCGTACTGCATGACTTCTTCGTTCAAATCTGCCGCTTGTGCAACTTCTTGAGCAATCTCGTTGATAAGAACGATTTGGTCAATGAACCAAGGATCAATCTTTGTTGCCTGGAAGATTTCATCAGCGGTTGCTCCTAGGCGAAGAGCCTGCTGAACGGTCACAATTCGACCATCGGTTGGAACCTTTGAAAGTTCAAGAAGCTCTTCCTTGGACTTTGGCTGACTTCCCCAGTGGAATGACGAACCACGTCTTTCAAGGCTTCTTAGTGCCTTCTGAAGTGCCTGGGCGTAGTTACGTCCGATAGCCATTGCCTCACCAACAGATTTCATTGTTGTAGTCAAAGTGGCATCCGCTGCGGGGAATTTCTCGAAGGCAAAACGAGGCACCTTCACAACCACATAGTCAAGGGCTGGTTCGAACGAGGCTGGAGTAACTTTAGTGATGTCGTTAGGAATTTCATCTAGACGATAACCAATTGCTAATTTCGCAGCGATCTTGGCAATCGGGAATCCTGTTGCCTTTGAAGCTAGAGCAGAAGATCGGCTCACTCTAGGGTTCATCTCAATAACGATGATTCG
>JBDLVB010000128.1:0-2893 GCA_039805005.1 Actinomycetota bacterium | reverse complement strand
GGAGCATCTTTATAGGTAGGTCTGGTCTTAGTTCTTGGCTTGTTGCCTTTAGGGTTTGGTCTAAATCTGATATCGCTCTCATCGATATCATGCTGGCCAGGTTCTGGCTCATATAACCAACTCAAGAGTTGGTTCCTAACAATTCATTCCAAAGGGAAACAAACTCAGGCATTGTCTTACTAACAACACTTATGTCTTCAATAGTGATGCCAGGAATACGAAGACCAATAATCGCCCCTGCAGTTGCCATGCGGTGATCTTCATATGTATTCCAAGTTCCAGAATGCAATTCAGAACTTGGTTCAATGGCTAGTCCATCTTCAAGTTCGATAGCTTTGCCACCAATCTTGTTGATTTCACTAGTTAGAGCAGCAAGTCGATCTGTCTCGTGTCCTCTTAGGTGAGCAATTCCTGTAATTCTTGAAGGGCCATCAGCTAGAACTGCAAGAGCAATGATTACTGGAGCTAATTCACCGCCAATGGATAAATCAATTTCTATTCCCTTGATGCTTCCTGTTCCGGTGATGACAAGGTCATCACCGTCTCTTTCAAAACTTGCACCCATTTGAGTGAGAATCTCAACAAAGTGTTTGCCAACCTGAGTTGTAGTTACTGGCCAGTTCCTAATAGTTACTGAACCACCAAGAACTAGAGCTGCAGCAAGGAAAGGACCTGCGTTTGAAAGATCAGGCTCAATGTTTATGTCTCCGCCACTAATTGGACCAGGCTCAACTACCCAAAGAGTTTCTTCAGGTTGGGAAACTTTTACTTCTCTTTGTCTAAGGCACTCTAAAGTCATCTCGATGTGGGGGAGACTTGGCAGATCCTTGCCAACATGTTTAAGGGAAAGACCCTTCACGAATCTCGGGGCAGCAAGCAATAGTCCTGAAACAAACTGGCTCGATGCACTGGCGTCAATCTCGAGATAGCCACCTTCAATCTCGCCTGAGCTGGTGATAGTAAAAGGTAGTGAACCAGAGCCATTGTCTTCAACAGAAACACCTAGGGCTCTAAGCGAGTCGATCGTGGTCTTCATAGGTCTTCTGCGGGCAGCTTCATCGCCGTCAAAGGTGATTTCTCCTGCAAAAAGGGCTGCCATTGGAGGCACAAAACGCATGACTGTTCCGGCTAAACCGCAGTCAATACTGGTCTTTAGGGGACTTCTTGAGTCAATGTCACTGGTAGGTGGGACTATTACTAAGTCACTCCTTTCGCTGGCGTTGATTTGAGTCCCTAGCTTCATCAGGGACTCAATCATCAGCTGGGAATCCCTGGAATCTAGGGGATTTCTAAGGCGGCTGGGTGATGAAGCAAGGGCAGACAGCACTAATTCGCGGTTGGTTAGAGACTTTGAGCCAGGCAACGAGACGGATCCAGAGATGGCACGTTGAATTGTTGGGGCAAGCCAAGGACTTTTAGCCGGGCGGGAATAAATGTTGTCCGTCATGTGTTTTCTATTCTAACGGCATGAATTATCAGTGCTGGAGGACCAAAACCGCTCAACGACGAGCAAACTAACCCGAAGGATGATACTTATTTACATTACAAAGACCGCACAGCTAGCACCACGTCGCCATGTATATGGCTCAGCTGCTCGAATCAGCAGCAAACACATGTCAGAACTACTAAACTCACAATCGATGAGTAACCAAACGGGAACCCCGGAAGACAAAGCAGCCAAGCTTGCCTCATTCAATGAAGCAGCCTCGCCTTACTTTGAGGAAATTCGCCGTTGGTGCATTGGAAAGACTCAGAACCTCCAAAGAGGCGAAGATATTGCCCAAGAAGCACTTATCAAGGCTTTCAATGCCTGGGACACATTTACCGATCAGGGTAAGGGTCCAAAATCATGGATGTATAAGATCGCATCCAACCTTCTAATCAACGCTGGTATCGCCCAGTCAAAGCTTGATGAGAAGATGCAGTACGTCTACACCAATGAAGAAGGTGTTGAAGACTATGGTTTCGACAAATTTGATTACGCAAATGATGTCGATACTCCAGAGCTACTAGTGATGGAGAAATTTGGAATGGCAGATATCGAAGCTGCCGTTCAGTCTCTGAGTGATGAATTCAGAGAAGTTGCGTTCCTTAAGTTCATTGTTGAACTTAGCAACATTGAAATTGCCAAAGAGTTAGGCCTTAGCCAGAACACTGTTGGTTCAAAAGTTTCCCGTTCCCGTGAAAAGCTGAGCGAAGCCTTGAAAGACATGGCTGCTGGCTACGGTATCGGATTAGATGAAGACAAGAAAAAGTAAAGGGTAATTAGATGTCAGAGAATAACTGCAAAGACACCTTAGACAAGGTATTTGAATTTCTAGCAAATGATCTAGAGGAATCTGAAATGACTAAAGTCAGGGAACATCTTGATGGTTGTCAAAGCTGCAAGAAGGAATATGCAATCGAAAGCAAAATCTCAAATTTGATTAGTAGTTCTTCGATGGACGCTCAAGCCAGTTTCGCATCCAAGATGCAAAGTAGGCTCCAGTCAGAGATTTAAAGAAATCCCCGCTCTAGTGGCGGGGATTTTTCTTATATCTCTTGCTCTGGAAGATCCAACCAGCTGTACCAACCTTGGTTGAGTACTAGCCAAGCAAGTAGTCCGTGCCCTAGTTGACCAGGAAGACCGAATTGAGAGTTCTTTATCTCTTCGTTGAATCCTGGGTGATCAACAAGTGGTCTGAAGGCATCCACGAAAGGAAGACTTCTTCTTGAAGCAACATCTTCAAAACCTGCAGCCAAGTGTTCAATGTCGTAGTTCAGCTGAGGATTGCGGCTTGGAATAGGGGAGATTACAAAGCTTTGAACACCATTGCTTGTTGCTGTGTCAAGAATGTTGGCAAGGTTCAGTCTTGATCTAGACATTGTGATTCCAGCGTTGATGTCATTTGAG
>JBDLVB010000127.1:0-2929 GCA_039805005.1 Actinomycetota bacterium | reverse complement strand
GAGCAGGCTAGACACCACGCTCAAGAACTTGAGTCTCAGGTTCAAAAGGCTATCGAGAACGACAAATAAGCTTCAAAGTTGGAACCCGTCAACGAATAGTTGGCGGGTTTCTTCTTGCCCAGACCATAAGCACTATCCCCCAAATTTCCCAAGCATGCAAGCCACTCAGGCGGATGAACACAGAACCAAGCCCGTTGCTGGCTAGCATAGTGATAGAGACTCAGAGAGCCAAGAAAGGCCGACAATGGCAAAGCTTTACTTCCGTTACGGTGCTATGAATAGCGGTAAGAGTACCGCCCTACTTCAGGTAGCTCACAACTATGAAGAACGAAGCCAGCAGATCCTTATTGCCAAGCCTGCAGTAGACACCAAAGGCGATTCCGCTATCGTCTCGAGACTAGGTGTTGATAGACACGTTGATTTCCTTGTGACACCTGGTGCAAACCTAAGAGAGCTTGCTCACGAATACGCCAACAACGGTCTGATCATCCCAGGAATCAAGAACCTAGCCTGCCTACTGATTGACGAAGCGCAGTTCCTGACCCGTGAACAGGTCGACCAGGCATTCGAGTTAGCTGTCCTGGACAGCGTCCCAGTCCTTGCCTACGGTATTAGAACTGACTTCCTTACTGTGGGATTCCCTGGCTCAATCCGACTTATGGAACTAGCTCACTCTTTAGAAGAACTTAAAACGATCTGTCGCTGCGGCCGTAAGGCAATGTTTAATGGACGCAAGTTTGATGGCGAATTCATCTTCGAAGGCGACCAAGTAGCCATTGACGGCGTAGAAGTTACTTATGAATCACTCTGTGGAGTCTGCTACCTAAACGAGCGTGGCTAAGACAACTGCTCCACTCTTTATGTCGAGTAGAGCAGTTTTCCTTAGAACCGGACTATCCCTTTACAGCTCCACCGGTTAGACCCGATGTGATGTATCTCTGCAGGAAGAGGAAGAGGATGACGCTCGGAATAGCTGCCAATACAGCTCCAGAAGCGAACATCGACCAGTCCTTAGAGTATGGATCGCTAATGAACTGCTGGAGACCAGTGGCCAATGTTAGCTGGTTTGGATCTGTGAGAAGAATCGAAGCCAAGATGTAGTCGCTTGTTACTCCGATGTAGTTCAATAGCATCTGAACGGCTAGAACTGGGGCAACCAAGCGGAGAATAATCGTGAAGAAGATTCTGGCATGTGATGCTCCATCGATTGTTGCTGCCTCGTCAATTTCCTTTGGAACAGTGTTGAAGAATCCATACATCAAGTAGGTTCCAACGCCTAGAGCTCCACCGGTGTAAACAAGGATCAAACCAAGCTGTGTGTTTAGACCGATTTGTGGATACACCTGACCGATGTCGCTCATCAAGCTGAAGATAGCAACCAAACCAAGAATTGATGGGAACATCTGCATAAGAATCAACGCTAGAAGACCCGGTCTTCTTCCCTTGAATCTAAGTCTTGAGAATGCATATGCAGCTAGAGCACTAATGAAAACCGAAGCCACAGAAGTCACGATTCCAATGTAGACGGTGTTTAGATACCATCTTGCAAAAGGTCTAGTCTCTTGAGCTAGCAGTTCGAGATAGTTAGCAATAGAGATTTCTTGGAAAAGAGCAGTCGTGTTGTTGATGTCGTTGTTTGGATACAACGAGGTTGAAATGATGTAAAGAATCGGGAAGATAGCGAATACACATACCGCTAAACCGACTAAGTGTCTCCAACCAGTTGAAACAAACCACTTCGCGATATTGAATGGTTTTCTTTTTCTTGCCAAAGTTGCGTTAGCCATTAGACGATCTCCTCGAACTTTTTAGTTCTCTTGAAACTGATTAGAGAAATTGTTGCGACCACGATGAAAATCAAGATTGAGAAAGCGCTGGCCAAACCGTAGTTTTGCCCTGTTCCAGAGAATGCAATCTTGTATACAAAGGTGATCAAAATGTCTGTTCCACCAACGTCATAATCCGTGATACCCGAATCGCTAGGCCCACCCTTAGTCAAAAGGTAAATAATCGTGAAGTTGTTGAAGTTATAAGCAAACGACGCAATTAGCAATGGTGCGATTGAGATAAGAAGCAACGGTAGCTTGATCAATCTGAAGTTCTGCCAACCTGTTGCACCGTCAATCTCTGCTGCTTCATTCAACTCAGATGGGATTGCCTGTAGTGCACCTGTAGTGATTAGGAACATGTACGGGAATCCAAGCCACAGGTTAACAAGTAGGACGGCAAGACGGGCTGGGTTCTCTTCAAGTAGCCAAGGGAAGTTTCCTTCAGAGCCTGGTGCCTGCCCGAGGATAACGGTGTTGATGAATCCGTTCTCTCTGTTCAACAAACCGACCCATACGTAAGCAGACAAGAAGCCTGGGAACGCATAGGGCAAAATCATGATTGCTCTGTAGATCTTCTTACCCTTTAGCTTGTCGCTGTTGAAAGTTAGGGCGATGAAGAGTCCGAGAATGAACGTAGTCAAAACGGTAAGGATTGCGAAGATAAATGTCCAGGTGATTACCTTGAACAGCGGCTCGCGCAGTTGTTCGTCTGTGAAGATAGTTTCGAAGTTAGCAAGACCAACTTCAACTCGCCATCCACCATCAAGTTTTTCGTTCTCTAGAACTCCATTGAGTCTGAAGTAACCATCCGATGCAGGCTTGAACACGTCCCCCTGCATGTAAGCGCCGTAGTCGTCATCAACAAGTGCGGTAAATGTATCCGCCTTGGCGTCATAAACAAGTGTTGCCTCGGATGGAACCGCAATAGTGAAGTCAGAAGTCTTGATGCCAACATTTGAATTTGTTAGATCGGTGGCGACACGAATCGAAGCAAACTTGTTTTTCTCTAGCTGGGATAGTGCGTCAATATTCTGAGTTGTGTAGCCTTCTACTGACTCTGCTGCCTTTGCACAGTTCTCAACATCCTCGTCATACTTGTC
>JBDLVB010000126.1:0-2942 GCA_039805005.1 Actinomycetota bacterium | reverse complement strand
TGTTGGTGTCACTAGAGCCAAAGATCAGCTGTTCATTACTTGGGCAAATAAGGATGGGGCTGACGATCGCGTTAGAACCAGAAGCAGATACCTAGACCTAATCTAAACTCCTGCAGTTGCAAAGTTTATGAAAGCTGTATTTAGTTCTTGTCACATCACCCGTTGAATAGTCCAGCGTGTAACCATCTGCGAAATTAGTCTCAGTTGAGATTGTGAATCCAGCTGCATAATCTAGTTGCCTGAGTATTGTCCTCAAGGCCAAGCCAGTTGCTGCCAGAAGAGACGAACTGTCATCTCTAGTTCGAGGTAGCTCAATTAGTTGCGAAGCAATTGCTGGCCAGGCAGGATCTTCATCTACTTTGTGTTCAGCAAAACAATTTAGACAAGGAGTAATGCCTGGAAAGACGATGGGGCTTATCTGGGCTTCATACATATCAAAGTTGATGTTGAGATGAGGCACATCTCTATTTAGCCAACGCAGATAGGTACTTGGTCTGGTTGCTAGATGCCCAACCGTTATCGCAAATGAGACAACTAGTTCTTTGCTTGGCTTATAGTTCAAGTCAATGAATCTGGAGCTCACACTCTTTGGCAGTGAGTGTTTCAATAAATCTTGGCTTAGTGATTCGAATCTAGATTGCCCAAGTTCATCTTGGCTAAAACCCAATTCGCCTAGGTCAGTTTTGATTACCCTGCCATCGTCATGGGTTACAACCTTGCCAACCCCACTTGCCAATAGAGCCTTAGTCAGCAGTGCTCCTGCCTTATCTATTTGGTCGATGTGGACTACCCGTTGCCAGCGTTCAGCCATAACCATTTCTGGATTTACTTCATAGTCGAGTGCTGCTCTGGCAAGTTCAGCGAAAGCAAGTTCCTGCCATGCCCCGTAGGTATTGCTGGTTGAACCTTCTACCTCCATAACGGGGGAGAGCTTGTCGATGAGTGAACTAGTAGTTCCTATAGATGTGTTGAATGTCTCATCGATAACTTCCTGCTGGCCATCAACTAATCCGCTGTATAGAGCTTCAACTATTTGTTGTTGAGCAAGAGTCAAATCTGTGATGGCAATACTTTTTTGCCCTAGACCAATTTGAATTGTGTTGGGGTCACGCCAAATGGCTGGTTGGGCTTTATTGATTCGATGGAACACGTTTTACAGTCTGCCTAAATTCTTTAGACAGTGTTTTGGTTCTCAACAGCTATTCGCCGAGTAGATCTCTCAGTGCTTGATCCATTGCATCAGGAATGCCTAAATCAGATTTGATTCTGGCAACGTACTTATCTGGATTATCAATATCTTCCGCAGTTGGAAGGAAGTCAGGGTGATCCCATAGTTCATCACGCTTCTGATTACCCAGCGCTTCACCAATAAGTTGCCAGAGAGCTGTAGCTTCTCGTATTCGCTTAGGTCTTAGTTCAAGTCCAACCAAAGTTTGGAAAGTACTTTCGGCAGGACCACCGGTTGCACGTCTTCTTCTAACTGCCTCACGAATTGCATCTGCCTTAGGAAGACGCTTTGCAGCATCCGAGGTAACTGCATCAACCCAACCCTCAATGAGAGCGAGGTTTGTTTCAATACTGTCTAGAGCTGATTGCTGGCTAGGTGATCTAGCTGCAAGGAAAGCACCAGATTCTAGGGCTGCTTGAAGTTCAGCAGGATTTTGTGGATCGAAGTCTTCACTTATTTCTTGCATGCGGCTGGTGTCAAAAGTAATACCCGCTGCATACTCACGAATCTGAGCTACAACTTTCTCTCGCAACCATCTTGAGTGCTTGAACAATCTTGTGTGTGCAAGTTCTCTGAGAACTAGGTAGATGTATGCCTGGTCTTTGTCATTGCCAAGTTCAAGAGTCGAGATGAACTCTTGAAGATTTTGAATTACAAAAGCTGGTCTCTGGTCAACATAAATAGGTAAACCAATTTCAGTACCTGTAAGTGCTTCTTTAGACAGCTGACCTAATGCTTGCCCTAGTTGCATGGCGAACATCATTGCTCCAGCAGATCTCATAATCTCACTAGCGCCTTTGAGGGATTCCTGAAGTTCTTGAGGAAGTTGTTCTTGGATTGCTTCACCAAGACTTCTGTTCATGCGATCAGCAACTGGTTCCGCAAGAAGTTTGAATAGAGGTAAGGCATCGTCAACCCAGAGAGTTCGACTTAGAAGTTTAGGTTCGAGGATTACTTCGGAAATACTTGTTGCCTCATTGAGCCAGAGATTAGCAATTCCGATGGCTTCGTTCAGTTCTCTTCTGCCACGATCATCAACAGCTGTCGCTCCGACTTTTGCTAATTCTTTAGCTCCCTGAGCAGCAGCTTGCCAATTCACTCCAGAACCTTCGGTTGGAGGATTAGGGATTAGAAATGCACCTTGAATGTTGGCAAAGAGATTCTGCAAAGACTCAGGCGTTCCATCAAAACCAGCGGCCTGAGCTAAAGCCTCAGGGTCAAACCCTTGGCTCAGCATCTCTTCCCAGATACGTCTTAGTTCTTCTGGGTCAGGTAGTCCGTTTTGGTTGTCTTCGCTCATGTGTCCTCTTGCTATCTACGCTAAAGGCTAATCTCCCAAATACTCCTCAGAGTTACCTGAAGATACGGCCTTGTTCGCCAATAGCGTTGCCAGATTGAGCCTAAAAACCTAGAACTTCCTGAAGATAGGCGTGCCAGTCAGAGGGCTCGTTTAGGCTGAACCTAATGATTTCTAATGAATCCAAACCGCAGAGAAGAATCTTGCTGAGCAAGATTGTGAGCTGGAGCGCGACAGCTGCTCTAGTGGGTGGCGGGCTCTTTTTGGTGGTAGCTCCAACTCCTTATTTAGTCGAGCAACCAGGCCCTGTCTACAACCTTCTTTCTGACATAAATGGTGAACCGATGATTTCAATCTCGGATCGCCAGACATACCCGGTTTCTGGAGAGTTGAACATGATGACCGTCTCCATGAAAG
>JBDLVB010000125.1:0-3368 GCA_039805005.1 Actinomycetota bacterium | reverse complement strand
AACTTGAGCCAAAGCGTAACCAGCATCTTTTGGAGTCCGCTCAGTTTCGAGATAAACACCTAGATACGGTCTCGACTCTTCAGGAGTGGTCAGTAACACAGGCTCAATCGAGAGGGTAAGCACAAGATCAGATCTCTCAACTATTAGAGAGACCGTTTTACCTACTGAATTCTTTAGCTCAGCCTCAACATCAGACCAGTTGTCAACTGGCTTACCAGCGAAGCTGAGGATCTTGTCCCCTGGCAAAAGGCCAGCCTTGCTTGATGGAGAAGCAGGATTTGGATCTTCACAGTCAGCATTTGCTGCGCTAGGAACGCAGGACAAAACATCTTTGACAGTGGAAGTTCTTTCATAAGCTCCAAAGCCTGAAAACAAAACTAAGGCTAGAACAGCTGCGATAACTAGGTTTCTGCAATCACTATCTGCTCAGTTGGTTGAGCTCCTTTGGTAAGTCTCTGCCACAGGTTCTTCTTGGCATCTGCTGGTTGGGTTGGTGGCAACATGCCAACCATTTGAATGTACCCACCTAGTGGAATCAGTTTGATTCCATACTCGGTGTCTCCCCTTTGTCTAGAAAACAGCGTTGGCCCAAAGCCCACCATGTATTTGGTTACTTTGACACCGAACTTTTTAGCTGGCCACATGTGACCAATCTCGTGAAGAGCAATTGAGATCGCCAAACCAACGAGTAAGAAAATCCAGCCACCGATGCTATTTATGAAATCCATTTGTCTAACCTAACTAAGTTGACTGACATTCAGTATTTAGCGTCTATTTGCTATCAGTTGATTCGCAGTTTCTCTAGCCCATACTTCAGCTGCAAGAACTGACTCAAGGGTCATCTCACTATCTGGCTTATGGCTCTGTACGACTTCTTCAATAATTTCTAGGATCTCAGGGAATGAAATTGCTTTCTCATGGAATGCATCAACAGCCTGCTCGTTTGCTGCGTTGTAAACCGCTGGATATGTGAAACCTGCTGAACCAACCTGTCTAGCAATCTTGACTGCTTTGAAAACCTCTTCGTCTAAAGGTTCAAATGTCCAAGTGTGTGCCTTGGTGAAATCAACCGGTGGGCTGACATTCTCAATACGATCAGGCCAAGTCATTCCCAACGCAATAGGAAGTTTCATGTCCGGCGGTGAGCACTGGGCAATTATTGAACCATCAACAAAGCTCACCATTGAATGAACAACAGACTGCGGGTGAACGGTTACTTCAATTTGTTCAAAAGGAACATTGAATAGAAGATGGGCCTCAATTAGTTCTAAACCTTTGTTGACCATTGTGGCGGAGTTCGTTGTTACAACTCTTCCCATAGTCCAAGTGGGATGCTTCAGAGCTTGTTCAGGAGTCACAGCCTTCAACTGATCAGCAGTGAATCCCCTGAATGGCCCACCCGATGCAGTGAGAATAAGTGTCGCTACTTCCTTAGCGTCTCCTGATAGCAAACACTGGGCAAGAGCAGAGTGCTCTGAATCAACTGGAACAATCTGACCTGGGGCTGCAGCGTCAGTTACTAATCTGCCTCCAACAATTAGAGATTCTTTATTTGCTAGAGCCAACCGTTTGCCTGTTCGAAGAGTTGCAAGAGTTGGTGCTAGACCAATAGAACCGGTAATTCCATTGATAACTACATCTGCTTGAGTATTTTCAATGAGTGCAGTTGCCTCATCAGCGCCTACGGCAACGCTTTTTGAATCAACTGAGAACTTGCTGGCTTGAGCAGCAAGAAGGTCTTTGTTTGAATTGCCTGCAATACCGACAACCTGGAACTTGTCTGGGTTGGCTTCAATAATCTCTAGGGCCTGTGTACCAATAGATCCTGTACTGCCCAGGATGATTATCTTCTTCATGTCTCAATCTTGCCATCATCCCTGTATTCCACGTTGCTAGAGCCTTCTGGCAAGATAAATCTGCCAGGCGTAGAATTAGGGCATGACGATTGAACAGAAAAGACTCCTAGTTACTTCCATTCCAGGCCCTAAATCTCAGGCCTTACACGCACATCGTTTAGAGCACGTTGGCCACGGTGTTGGCACAGCTCTTCCTGCATACATCGAATCAGCTCATGGAGCGATCCTTGTTGACGTAGATGGCAACCAATACATCGACATGGGTTCAGGTATCGGTGTTACCACTATCGGGCACACTAACCCTGGTGTTGTAGCAGCGGTGGCTGAGCAGGTTGCAAAACTTACCCACACACTTTTCACTGTCACCCCATACATGCCTTACGTTCAGGTGTGTGAAATTCTAAACAGACGCATGCCAGGTAACTTCGTCAAGCGTTCAGCTTTGTTCAACTCAGGAGCAGAAGCAGTTGAGAACGCCATCAAGCTAGCTAGAAAGTTCACCAAGCGTAACGAAATTGCTGTGTTTGATCACGCTTACCACGGTAGAACAAACCTGACTATGGCGATGAACTTCAAGAACATGCCTTACGCAGATGGCTTTGGACCTTTCGCAGGAAGCGTCACCCACGTTCCTATGTCTTACCCATTCCATGACCCAGAGGGAATGACTGGAGAAGAAGCAGCAACTAGAGCAATCAACTACATGGAAAAGAGAGTTGGAGCTAACAACCTTGCTGCTGTAGTAATTGAACCTATCCAAGGTGAAGGTGGCTTTATTGTTCCAGCACCTGGCTTCCTAAAGACCCTAAGTGCTTGGACCCATGCAAATGGAATTGTTCTGGTAGCTGATGAAGTTCAGGCAGGTATTGCTAGAACTGGTCAGTGGTTTGCATCAGAGCACGAAGAAGGATTTGAACCTGATCTAATGACAGTTGCTAAGGGTATTGCCGGTGGTATGCCTATCTCAGCAGTTGTGGGTAGAGCAGAGATCATGGACTCATCACACCCTGGTGGAATTGGTGGAACCTTCGGCGGTAACCCAGTTGCAGCCGCAGCAGCTATTTCAGTATTGAAACAGATTGAAGATGGCGGAGTTCTTGAAAAGGCTAAGCACATTGAATCAGTGATGATGGCTCGTCTAGAACTCATGAAGGCAAAGTACCCAGTAATCGGTGAGATCCGTGGCCGTGGAGCAATGTTGGCGATTGAACTGGTTCAACCAGGTACCCGCACACCTAACTCAGCCGCTGTAGATGCCGTAGTTAAGCACTCGCATCTAAACGGTGTCGTGATCTTGAATGCTGGAACCTACGGTAACGTCATCCGATTCCTGCCTTCACTAGCTATCAGCGATGAACTTATTCAAGACGCTCTTGATGTAGTTGAAGCCGGACTTGCCAAACTCTAAAAACCAAGGACAAACAAAATGCACTCATATGCAGACAGAGAAAAACTAGCCAAACTATTTGCAGATGAGGTAGCTCTCTTCACAGCAAAGCACCCTGAATCAGC
>JBDLVB010000124.1:0-2975 GCA_039805005.1 Actinomycetota bacterium | reverse complement strand
CAATTAGGTAAGAAGGTACAAATCCACACAGACCATCAGAGCAAAGAAGTAATCTGTCGCCAGGTCTAACTTCAAGTTGATGAATATCAAACTCAGGTTCTTCAGATGTGTCACCAAGAACTCGAAGAATTACATTTCTTCTCGGGTGAATCAGAGCTTCTTCTTCAGTGATTCTTCCTGAGTCAATTAGTTGCTGAACAAAAGTGTGATCTTTTGTAATTTGAACCATCTCACCATCACGCAAAAGATAAACGCGTGAATCTCCGATGTGCGCAATGTTTGCGATGTTATCTGTGAAGATAACGGCATCCATGGTTGTGCCCATGCCAGCTAAATAACCGAACTTGCTTACTGTTTCAGAAAGGTTCTTGTTCGCTTCGCGCATTGAATCAAGCAAAGAACTAATTGCTTGATCACTATCTGCATAAACATCATCAACTTTTGCTACATGCTGAGTCGCAAGAGCTGAAGCAATGTCTCCACCAGCGTGACCACCCATACCATCGGCAACAACGTAAAGATTTACACCTGCGTAACCACTGTCTTGGTTGCTAGCTCGAACCTTACCTTTGTCACTTCTAGAGGCACTCACAATCCTGATGGCCATGATTAACCTCTGAGCTCAAAGATTGTTTTACCGATACGGATTTGCATCTCTTGCTTGATAGAAACTGGAGCGCCGATTCTTGCTCCATCAACGTAAGTTCCATTAGTTGAATTTAGATCTTGCAAAATCCAACCATCATCAGTTTTCTGAAGTCTTGCGTGTTGAGAGGATGCGTAGTCATCTTCAATAACAAATTCATTGTTTGGTGCTCTACCAATACGAATCTCTTTTCGGTCAAGAACAAGCTCTAGTCCTTGAAGTGGCCCATCGATAACTACAAGAGTTAGTGGAGCTTCACTGATAGCAGAGACGATTGTTGCTGAACCTGGAGCAGTAGAGAAGTTACCTACGCTGGTTAGACCTGTGGTTGGCGATGAAACAGATGTTGGCAAATTCTTTTCAACAACTTTAGAAAGAACTCGCTCACTAAATAAATCTGCTCTGATGATTGAAATAATGCTCAGCACAAACAACCAGAGAATGATTAGAAAACCTGCACGAACAATAAAGAGGGCTAATTCACTCATGCAAGATCACCTTGATTCTTCGCTATGACCCGAAACACAAATTCTGTTCTTCCAGCTTTGATTACGGTGTCTGCACTGATTTCTTGTAATTTGACATCTCTACCGGCAACGCTGGTTCCATTAGTTGAACCAAGATCTTCAACCGTGGCGCTTGTTCCATCCCAGTTGATAGCGAAGTGTGTTCTTGAAAGACCTGAGTCATTAACCTGAATGTCAGCAACTGCATCTCTACCAACTGTTGTTTTTGCTTTAGCTAATAGGTATCTCTTGCCTGAAATGTCTAGTGCCGGAACCCAAGATACGTTAGCCACCTGAGCTGCTTTGCTGCCGCTAGCAGCAACCTGGATTTGTCCAACAGCTAGAGATGATGAAGCAGTTAGGGAAATACTCAAGGCATCAGTTAGTTGGTAGCGCTGCTTCTTTACGTGAGAGCTCACCTGTTTTGTAATTTCCGGGATCAAGTGATCACTAAGAGAGTTCAAGCGCAGAAGGTCCTGTTGAGAAAGAGAGACCCTGAATTCGTTAGGAGCGAGGATGCGGTCCTTGCCGATTACGGCAGCGCTGACATCCATCTTGGCCTTGATGGCAGCACTAATTTCAACCGGCTGCAACTGTGATTTGAAAGCTTTAGAAAAAGCTCCATTTACCAATGATTCAAGGCGACGTTCAAAGTTCTCTATAAAGCCCAAGACTTTTCCTTACTCGCTGTATGACAAGTTTAAGGTCACAGCCCTAATAAAGGGCTAAAGGCTTGAATATCCGGCTTTCTGGTAGAAACCTGCCAATTAGGTGCAGTGAACCTGATTTTCAGTAAGTGGGCACTATTTGTTCTCTAAGTTGTAAATGTCAGACCCAACGAAAGAAGATGACATGACAATTAGAAACAAAGCAGCACTGATTGGTGCTTCAGTAATCACCGCATCAGCACTGCTAATCGCATCTCCAGCTCTTGCTCACAAGAACCCATCTAAGGGCTCAGTGAAGGCAACCGCTTCTTCAGCAGTCGCATCTCCGACAGCTTCTCCTATCGGATCCCCAACCGCTGCTCCTAAAGCGCCAAAGCTTGGTGACAAGCACGGACACGGCAAGGGTCACGAAGGTAAGGGCAAAAAGCATGGCGAAAAGAAAGCCCCTAAATTTGTAACTCAGACCGTAACCGTTGATGTTCCAGAGACTGGAACCTACCAGCTTCTAGTTACTCCAGTGAAGCCAGTGAAGGCTACCCCAGCTCCATCAGCTAGCCCAGCACCAACAGCCTCTCCAGCACCTACCGCTAGCCCAGCTCCATCAGCGCTTCCAGTACGTCCAGGACACAGCTTCACAGTGCCAGTAACAGGCACTGGTTCACAGACAATCACATTGAAGTTGCCTCACGCAGGTGAGTACACAGTTTCACTTGTGAGCGTTGTTTCATCACAAAGCATCACAGCAGCAAAATAAGTTTCATTTCTCCTTTCTGATAAGAAATAAACCCCAGGTGTAAAAACCTGGGGTTTATTTTGTTAATTCTTGTAATTCTCATTTAGCCAACTTGCTGGCGACGCTTACCTCTAGTGTGCTTTTCTGTGTGCACGAGGTTAGCTGGATCTGCATTGCAGTCATCACATAGCAGGATTAGGTCTCTACAACCTAGGAAAAGACAGTTACGGAAGGTAGAGGTTGGCCCCTCACACTTCTCACACTTACCAATGGTTTTGGCATCAGGTGTGAAGTCGATGTTTAGACGGTCATCAAATACATAAAGTGAGCCTTCCCAAAGAGACTTATCTCCCTGGCTCTCGCCGTAGCGAACAATGCCACCATCAATCTGGTAAACCTCTTTGAAACCGTTGTCGATCATG
>JBDLVB010000123.1:0-3003 GCA_039805005.1 Actinomycetota bacterium | reverse complement strand
ATTGGCTGATCATTACGAAGTGCTTGGTGTTCCTAGGGACGCTAGCCAAGAGCAAATCAAAAAGGCTTATCGCAAGCTTGCTCGTGAACTTCACCCGGATATGAACCCAGGTGAAGCAGAGCAAGAGCGTTTCAAGCTCGTGACTCACGCTTATGAAGTTCTTAGCGATGAGAACTCTCGTCAGCAATACGACATGGGTGGATCTTCACCATTTGGTGATTCAGCAGGCTTTGGTTTCGGTGATATCTTTGAGAACTTCTTCGGTGGCGGTCAAAGAGGACCAAAGAAGATGGCTGAGCGTGGCCAAGATGCTCTATTGAGAGTTGAACTTACTCTTGCTGAAGTTGTATTCGGTGTTGAGAAGCAGATAGAGATTGACACAGCGGTTACATGTGAAACCTGTTTAGGTACTACTTGCCGTCCTGGCACATCTCCTGAAGTCTGTGACATCTGTAGAGGGTCTGGTCAGATTCAAAGACAGGTTCGTTCAATTCTTGGAAACGTAGTTACATCAGCACCTTGTGGTAGCTGCCGAGGCTATGGTCAAACAGTTCCTGAACCATGTCTTGACTGTCGTGGACAGGGGAGAACTAGAGCTAGGAGAACTCTGGATCTAAACATCCCTGGCGGAGTTGAGCATGGTCTTCGTCTGCAGCTATCTAGTCAAGGTGAAGTTGGCTTTGCGGGTGGACCTTCTGGTGACATCTACGTTGAAATCAGCGTTAGAGCAGATCAGTTCTTTGAACGAGATGGAGATGATCTTTTAGCAAACCTAGAAGTTCCTCTGCATGATGCAGCTCTTGGCACAATCGTTCCAATTGAAACCTTCGATGGCAAGGTTGATGTTGAAATCAAAGCTGGAGCTCAAACCGGTGACGTTGTCACCTTGAAAGCAAAAGGCATCAAGCACCTCCGTCACAACGGAAGAGGCGATCTCAACGTTCGCATTCAGGTTCTAACTCCTTCAAAGCTTGATTCCAAGGAGAAAGAGCTTTTCAAGAAATTGGCTGAGTTGCGTAAGTCAGATAAGCCTGGTCTTGCCAAAGTCAATCAATCCAACTTCGGGCGTAGGTCACGCAAGTAATGGTTGAACCACTATTTCATAAAGACAACCTGAACGCCGAGGTCGGTTCAGTTATAGAACTTGATGGCCCTGAAGGCAAGCACGCGGTTTCGGTAAGAAGAATGCGTCAAGGGGAAGCTATTCAACTTAGCGATGGCAAGGGCTTGCGCGTTCGTGGAAATGTAGTTGATGTTGCTGGCTCAACTCTGAAGCTAGAGGTTTCAGAAGTTGTTAATGAGGAGCTTCCATCTCGCCAACTCACTCTTATCCAAGCATTAGCAAAAGGCGACCGTGACGAGATGGCGATTCAAGCTGCTACTGAAATCGGCGTCATGGGAATTATTCCTTGGCAGGCGAGCAGATCTATCTCTAGATGGGATGGGCCCAAGGTTGCTAAGGGGATAGC
The DNA here is from genome assembly GCA_039805005.1 of Actinomycetota bacterium. GTDB lineage: Bacteria > Actinomycetota > Actinomycetes > Actinomycetales > Microbacteriaceae > Rhodoluna. Next base: position 1,534 of record JBDLVB010000123.1, on the reverse strand, counting down.
TAGATGGCAACAGATTGTTAGTGAAGCTGCTAAACAGAGCCTCAGAGCATTCACTCCCGAGGTTCAGAACATCGCAGACACTAAAGAATTAGGGAACCTAGTCGCTAGCTTTGATTTGGTTCTTGTTCTAGACACATCAGCTACCAAACACATCTCCGAAACCGCCATTCCTAAGCAAGGCAAGATTGCTCTTGTTGTTGGTCCTGAAGGCGGAATTGAGCAGAGTGAGCTCGATTCTCTAGAAAAAGCAGGGGCAAAGCGAGTAAGCCTTGGGGCCAATGTCCTTAGGACCTCAACTGCAGGCCCTGCACTTATTGCCGCGCTGTTGTTGGGCAATGTCTAGCCCAACCTTAGAATTGAACAAATAAGGAGTTTCATTGGATTGCATTTTCTGCAAGATTACCTCGGGAGAAATCCCCGCAACGTTCGTCGCTGAATCAGAGCACGCGGTTGCCTTTAATGACATCAACCCAGCCCAACCTGTTCACGTACTCGTGGTGCCAAAAGTGCACTTCAGAGATGTTGCAGAGCTAGCAGTGTCTAACACTGAAGTTTTGGCTGATCTAATTCAACTTGGAGTCAAGGTTGCAGAGCTAACCTCAACCGGTTCGTTCAGACTTCAGTTCAACACGGGTGAGGAAGCTGGACAGACTGTATTCCATGCTCACGGCCACATCACTAGCAGAACTCCGAGGTCCTAGTGTCTTTGGAACCTAAGAGTATGGATACCAAACTAGAGTTTTCAATCAATCTGCCTAATCTAATTTCTGTTTTTGGCACTGAGGATCAACTGCTCAAGTCAATCGAAGCGATTCATCCTGATGTTTCAGTTTTGGTTCGAGGAAATGTGGTGAGTATTTCAGGCAAGGAGCCGGATTGCTTAGCTGCAAAGAAGCTCATTGACGAGGCAATCAAACTAGTTGAGGCAGGACATGAGATTGCTCCAGCTGACATTGCTAGATCAGCCAAGATGATTGACCAGCAGGTTTCGCCAGCTCAGATGTTGAGCCAGAGCATTATTTCCGCTCGTGGAAAAAACATTAGACCTAAAACTGTTAATCAAAAGAATTATGTTGACGCTATCGACCAGAACACAATTGTTTTCGGTATCGGTCCTGCTGGTACAGGTAAGACATACCTAGCGATGGCTAAAGCTGTTCAGGCTCTTCACCGCAAGGAAGTAAGTCGCATAATTCTGACTAGACCAGCTGTTGAGGCGGGAGAACGTCTTGGATTCTTACCAGGAACCTTGAGCGACAAGATTGACCCTTATCTAAGACCATTGTTCGATGCACTTCACGACATGATGGATCCTGAAACAGTGCCAAAATTGATGGCGACTGGAACTATTGAAGTTGCCCCACTTGCATACATGCGTGGTCGCACTCTTAATGACTCTTTCATCATTTTGGATGAAGCTCAGAACACTACACCGGAGCAAATGAAGATGTTTCTCACCCGTCTTGGTTTCAACTCCAAGATGATCGTCACAGGAGATGTTACTCAGATTGACCTCCCAGGTGGAACTTCAGGT
>JBDLVB010000122.1:0-3034 GCA_039805005.1 Actinomycetota bacterium | reverse complement strand
ACCAGGTGTTTTCAAATCTAAGAACTTGAACGACTCTTGGACTGGCAAATGAAATTTGCTCTAGTAGCTCTCTGGCTGCTTTATGAGCTTCATCTTGATTGGTGAAACCTACGAGGGTTAGATCAACTTCAGCAATCATGCTCTCTATACCGAAAAGTCTTGCTGTTTCAATTCCGCTTTCAAGTACTGGTCTAACAAAATTATTAGCTCTGCAGAAGGATTGAACGAAAGTTGGAGCGCTCTCTTGAAACCCTCCGATAGCTATAGCCTTCTCGCTTGGATAAACAGTTCCAAGTCTCTGGGTGATGTAGACATTGTTTCCTGATGGATTGGTGACAGCGGGAAAATCAAGTTCTTCAGTTGACTTGGTGAGAATTAGCATCGGTGCATACTTGGATGCGGACAGTTTCTCAGCTCTCGCTGTCTTTCCTGTTGAGATAATCAAATCAGATTGAGATCGTATGAATCTAAGCAGTGCGCGATCGGCTGTGTTTGAAAGATTGTCGCTTGTTTCAGTTAACGATGCTCCGTTTGAAACTACGAAGTTGAAACGAACACCATCTACCTTTGGATACCAATGTTCTAATTCGCTTGAATCATCTAGGGAAATAGATCCTGTGACACCTGAATTTGGATAAACCTCGGTGAGAATCAAATCATCTTCTCTTTTACTTGACGCTTTATACGCATAAGCATTCCCTGCAAACCTCTAATTCTTAGGGGAGAGACTAGATCTGTAATACCCAGAGCATCTACGAATGAGTCCTCAAAGGCAAGAACTGTATCAGCCTTCTGATTATCTAAAGCCAGCTGAAGAATGCTTGCGAAACCTTTAGTTGTTGGCGCTTCGTCAGGAGCGGTGAGGAAAATGTTTACCGTCTTTGAATCATCCAGTTCAACAAACAAATAAACAGGGGATTGACACTCTTCTACTCGTTCAAGTAGCTCCGGGTGATTCTGATATCTCTCAGGCAATGAAGGCAGAGCTTCGGAATACTCAAGCAATAGTTCCAGCTTTAGGTTTTGGGGCACTTCCGCAAACGCGGCAATAATCTCTTGAGCTTCTGAAGTTGTAGACATGCTTAGAAACCTACAGGAACTGCTCCTGGCTCTTCGCCCTTAACAATTGGAACTCGCACTGTGGAACCCCACTCAGTCCATGAACCGTCATAGTTTCTAACCTTTGGGATACCAAGTAGGTAGGTAAGCACGAACCAGGTGTGGCTTGAACGCTCACCGATTCGGCAATAGGCGATTACGTCGCTTGAATCTGAGATTCCAGCGTCAACTCTGTAAATCTGGTTTAGTTCTTCAATGCTCTTGAAGGTCTGATCTTCATTCACAGCCTTGCTCCATGGAACAGATCTAGCTGTTGGAATGTGTCCACCACGAGAGGCACCTTCGTTTGGATAGTCAGGCATGTGAAGCTTCTCACCGGTGTACTCCAGTGGGCTTCTTACATCAATCATTGGCTTACCGAAGTGAGCAAGGACATCATCCTTGAAAGCTCTGATGCTTGAGTCATCTCTAGCAACAACTGGATACTGGGTGGCTGGACGATCAACAACATCCTTAGTGAGAGCTCTTCCTTCCTCAACCCACTTGGCTCGTCCGCCATCCATGATGCGAATATCTTCGTGTCCAAACAGCTTGAATACCCACATCGCGTAGGTTGCCCACCAGTTGCTCTTATCGCCGTAGAGCACGATAGTGTCTTCGCGGCTTACTCCCTTAGAAGAAAGCAATTTAGCCATGTCTTCACCATTGATGTAGTCACGGGTGTCTGGGTGGTTTAGCTCTGTGTGCCAGTCAATCTTCACAGCTCCAGCAATGTGGCCTGTCGAGTAAAGCAGAATGTCTTCGTTGCACTCCATTAGAACCAGCCCAGGCTGTCCAAGGTTTTCTTCTACCCACTGGGTTGAAACAAGTGCTTCTGGGTGAGCATATTGTTCAAAACGTGCATTAGATTCAACTGGATAACTCATAAGAAAACCTCCTGGGTTTAGGCTGTTGATTGCGGTCTTACTATTCTCTCAAAGTTTCTACCCTAAAAGAATGGCAATTTCCTGAATGCTCATAAACATTGCAGATCTAAACTCTGAAGTATCCGTTTCGGAACTACTGTCAGAGCTAGTTCCGCCTGCAGAATTTGCCAAAGTTTCCTTTGATTCATACATCCCAGACTCTCGATTTGCTAGTCAGTCAGAAGCAAGAACTCTGGCAGCCAGCTTTGCCAAGTCAATTGGTAAGAAAGGTTCTGCCAATCTAGGCATCTACCTGGATGGTGGATTCGGTGTAGGCAAGACTCACTTACTAGCTTCCATTTACTTCAACAGTGGCAAGAAGTCAGCATTCGGAGCCTTCCTTGCCTATACGAGCATCATCGGTTACCTAGGTTTCGCTCAAGCAGTAGAGCAGTTCTCAAAGTATGACCTTTTATGTATTGATGAGTTTGAATTGGATGACCCAGGGGACACCATGATCATGTCTCGTTTCCTAAAGGAACTAGCTGCCAAGGGCGTTCGCTTCGCGGCCACCTCAAACACACCACCAGCTGCCCTTGGTGAGGGCAGATTTGCTGCAGACAGTTTCCAACGGGAAATCCAATCGGTTGCCGATAAGTTCCAAATGGTTCGTATTGACGGTGATGACTACAGACACAGAGATGCCAACTTTGAGTTCACTCCTGTTGATTCAGCTCAGATCTCAGCAATCCAAGAAGATGCATCTCAAAAAACACTTGCAGCTTCATTTGATGAACTAGTTGCTTTTCTTGGCTCCATTCATCAATCAAGGTATGCCAAAGTCGCTGAGCAGTTTGATCGAGTTTTGATTACTGATGTTCGTCTAATCAACGACCAATTCGAGGGCATTAGGTTCGTTAGCTTCATCGACCGCTGCTACGAAGCTGGAGTATCACTGGCCTACACAGGTCTGGAATTGGGCTCAATCTTCCGTCAAGACCACGTTGAAGGTGCTTACCGCAAGAAGTACCTCCGCTGCCTTTCGCGTTTAGCTGCCATGTGTTCTAGGT
>JBDLVB010000121.1:0-3050 GCA_039805005.1 Actinomycetota bacterium | reverse complement strand
AGAAACTGCTATTGATACTGCAAAGGCGGTAGGACAGAAGTCACTTTCTGGAGAGACAGTATTCCTCTTGCACGACACCTATGGTTTCCCAATTGATCTAACTGTTGAGATTGCCGAAGAAAATGATCTGACTGTAGATCGCTCTGAGTTCACAGCACTAATGAGTGAGCAAAAGAACCGAGCCAAAGCTGACGCAAAGATGAAGAAGGCTGGTAACACAGACCTTTCTGTCTATGGTGATTTCAGAATGCAGGGTGTAACTAAGTTCACAGGATACGAAGAACTAGTTTCAAACGGAAAAGTTTTGGGAATCATCGCAGATGGACAGCAAGTCACAAAAGCTTCTGCCGGATCGATCGTTGAAGTTATTCTTGACGAAACTTCGTTCTATGCAGAGTCAGGTGGTCAAACAGCTGATGCAGGAACAATCTACGGTGATGGTTTCTCTCTCGAAGTTTTGGACGTTCAGAAGCCAGTGAAGGGACTCGTTTCTCACAAGGCTCTAGTTCGAACAGGTGAACTTGGCGTTGGTGTAGTTGCAACTACAGCTGTTGATTCGGACTGGAGAGTAGGTGCGGCTCAAGCTCACTCAGCAACTCACGTTGTTCACGCGGCATTGAGACAGGCTCTAGGCCCAACTGCTTTGCAATCAGGTTCATACAACAAGCCTGGCTACATGCGTCTCGACTTTTCTTGGACTCAAGCTCTTAGCGCTGAGACCAAATCAGAGATTGAAGAAATCGCCAACCTTGCAATTCGTTCTGATCTAGCTGTGTCAGCACAGTTCATGAGTTTGCCTGAAGCAAGAGAATGGGGTGCAGTTGCTCTGTTCGGCGAAACCTACGATGAGAGCGTAAGAGTCGTTCAGATTGGCGGACCTTGGTCAAGAGAACTCTGTGGTGGAACTCACGTTTCACGAAGTGCTCAGATTGGTTTGGTTTCAATCACCAACGAGTCTTCTGTTGGTTCCGGTTCACGTCGTCTTGAAGCTCTTGTCGGTATTGAGGCTCTGAGATCTCTAACTCAGGAAAGAGTCTTGCTTCACAAGATCGCTGAGCAGTTGAAGAGCACACCAATTTCAGCAAGCGAAAGATTAGAAGCTTTGCTTCTCGAAGTTAAGGACATGCAGCGTCAGTTAGCTGTCGTCCAGAGCCAGAAGCTAGCAGGACTCGTTCCTGAACTTTTAAAGTCAGTCGAATCTGTCGGTTCATACAAGTTAATCGCTAAAGAAATAGCTGACGCTCCAACTGTTGATGGTTTGAGAGATCTTGCTGTGAAGCTTCGCGAAGAACTTTCAAGCGATGCAGGCGTAGTTGCCCTTGCTTCAACAATCGAAGGAAAGCCAGCAATCATTGTTACTGCTAACAAGGCTGCTCAAGACCAAGGGGCTAAAGCAGGAGACCTAGTTCGACTCGCTTCACAGATCCTTGGTGGTGGCGGTGGAGGTAAAGCTGACATCGCTCAAGGTGGCGGATCTGATGCCAGTAAGATTTCTAGTTCACTTCTTGCCATAACCGAGAGCCTTCGCTAATTGGTTCGTCCTGGTAGACGTCTTGCTATTGATGTTGGACGGGCGAGAATCGGATTAGCCGTAACAGACATCCACGCAATCCTGGCAAGCCCGCTAGTAACTGTTCCTAGAGTTGAAAGCCTGCCTGAATCAGTGCAGGCTGTTTTGACAGCTGCCAGCGAAGCTGGCGAAGTTTTTGAAATCTACGTCGGTATCCCTGTGAACCTGCAAGGGGAGTCAACACAGTCCACTCAAGACGCTATTGAATTTGCTCAAGAACTTCAGGCAATTACTGACATTGATGTGAGGCTAATTGACGAGAGGCTAACAACTTCAATGGCTAACAACCAGTTGAAGCAGATAGGTAAGAGTCAAAAGGATGCTAGATCGACTATCGATCAGATGGCAGCTGTTGCAATCTTAGAATTTGCTCTTAGTGTCGAAAAGAATAAAGGAATAGCCCCAGGATTATCGTTAGAGCAATGGAAGGAGAGCAATGAGTGATCAGTTGTTTGAATCGCGTCGCAGCCTTCGTCCTAAAAAACGATTTCCAAAGCGTCTCTTAGCAGTTCTTCTAGGCCTAGCTTTAGTTTTGGGAGCTACGGCTTACGTTAATCGAGTAGCTGTAAGAGGATTCATTGAAGGCATTACAGGTGCCGAATACAGTGGTGCAGGACTAGAGAAGGTCAATGTTGTCATCAAGCGTGGAGACGTCGGTTCAGATGTCGCCAAGGCCTTAGTAGCTGCGGGTGTCACAAAGAGTTATGACGTCACTCTTCGAACCATTTATGCTTTGAACCCAACTTTCTTCCCAGGCACATATCTCGTGCCTGCACAGATCTCATCTCCAACTGCGATTTCATACCTCGTTGACCCAACCAACACAGTTTCTAACAGAGTCACAATTCGTGAAGGCTTGCGTCTGTCCTCTGTGTTCAAGTTATTGTCTGAAGCGACAAAGATTCCGGTTGCTGAGTTCGAAAATGAAGCAAAGGACTACTCAAGTTTTGGAATACCTAAGCAAGCTCCATCGCTTGAGGGTTATCTTTTTCCTGCAACATACAACTTTGACCCTTCATACACCGCTAGAGAGATTCTTGAAGTTTTAGTTACTAGAACTAAAGAACAACTCAATCAAGATGGAGTTGCTAAGAAGGACTGGCATAGAGTTTTGACACTAGCGTCAGTAATTCAACGTGAGGCAAGATTCGAGCAGGATTTCTACAAGGTATCAAGAGTGTTCACCAATCGCCTTGAGGTAAACATGCCTTTGCAATCAGACGCGACAGTTTCCTATGGTGTTGGTGGAAATACTTTCCAAACCTCTGCAGCTGATCGAGCTGATGACAACCCTTACAACACTTATAAGTACGCAGGTCTTCCGATAGGACCAATTTCTGGTGTTGGAGCGTTAGCGATTGATGCCGCTCTCAACCCAGCGGACGGCCCTTGGTTCTACTTCGTTTCAGTGAACCTAGAAACAGGTGAAACGATTTTTAGTGAAACTTATGCCCAGCACCAAGCAGCAGTGGAGGTCTGG
>JBDLVB010000120.1:0-3332 GCA_039805005.1 Actinomycetota bacterium | reverse complement strand
CCAAAGATTAGGTTGGGAACCTTCGAGATCCATTTGAAGCCTGTGAGGGTGGCTTTGAATTCAAGACCATAGTGGGCTGCTACCTTGGCTAAAACTGAACTAGAGACGATGCTGCAGGCCAGTGTTCCATTAGTTGCTTTACTGGCAATTTCATCAGCCAGGATTAGCCCAACCTGATCTCCAGTAAGTCGTTGCCAACCACTAGTTGTTGGTAGAGCTAGAGCAACTCTGTCTGCATCGGGGTCATTAGCGATGATTAGATCAGCGTCTTGAGATTGAGCTAAAGCCATAGCTAAATCCAGAGCACCTTTTTCTTCTGGGTTAGGAAACGCAACCGTTGGGAAGCTTCCATCAGGAACTACTTGCTCAGGAACAGGAATTAGTTTTTCTGACCCAGCTGATTCAAAGAGTGATTCAATGCTTGACCAGCCAACGCCGTGCATAGGTGTGTAGACAATCTTTAGGGGAGTGCCATCAGATTTTCCACCTGCTTCAAGAGCACTCTTTAGATAGGCAGCTCTAATCTCTTCACCAATGAGTTTGTATTCAGATGATTTCTTTAGTGAATCGAAAGTTTGTGTTTCTGCAATCTTCGCTATCTCTGCAGCAATTTGATTATCAACTGGAGAGATGATTTGTGAGCCATTGAAGTCTCCGCCTAGATAGACCTTGTATCCGTTATCTCTTGGTGGATTGTGAGAAGCGGTGACCATGATGCCAGCACTCATACTTAGTGCTCTAGTTGCATAAGAAACCAGAGGAGTTGGACCCATTTGATCTAGGAGTAATACTTCAATACCCATACCGGCTAATACTTCAGCAGAGTCTTTAGCGAATACATCGCTGTTCACTCGGCCATCAAAACCAATAACAACGCTTGCTGTTTTGTTTTGACTAAGCAGGTAATTACCAAGCCCCGCTGCTGTTTGAGCAACCAGCACCCTATTCATGCGGTTAGGGCCTGCCCCAAGTTCTCCTCGAAGACCGGCGGTTCCGAACTCTAGTCGAGTGTGGAATCTGCTTGTCAGGCCATCTAAGTCATTAGTGTCTAAGAGTGCTTGTAGTTCGGCTCTAGTTTCTGGGTCTGGATCTTGGTTGAGCCAGGCTAGTGCTTTCTCTTTTAGTTCTAAGGACATAGTTAGAGTTTGGCAACAATCGAAGCTAGTAGAGCACTGATACGAGGCTCAGCTTCCTTACCTGCTTCTAGAACTTCTTTATGGCTTAGTGGGCTTTCGCTGATACCAGCCGCCAAGTTTGTTGAAAGAGATAGTCCTAGAACTTCTAGACCTGATTGACGAGCAGCAATTGCTTCAAGAGCAGTTGACATACCTACGATGTGCGCTCCCATGGCTTTTGCCATTTGAACTTCAGCAGGGGTTTCGTAGTGAGGGCCACGGAACTGCATGTAAACACCTTCATCCAAAGATGCATCAACTGTTCTAGCAATGTCTCTAAGACGCAGTGAATAGAGATCGGTTAGGTCAACAAAGTTAGCGCCTTCAATTGGGCTAGCTGAAGTGAAGTTAATGTGATCGCTAATAAGTACTGGTGTGCCAGGCTTCCAAGAAGTCTTGATACCACCGGCACCGTTAGTCAAAATCATGGTCTTCACGCCAGCTGCTGCTGCGGTTCTAACTCCATGAACAACTCTTCTAACGCCATGACCTTCGTAGTAGTGAGTTCTAGCTCCTAGAACTAGAGCGTGTTTTCCTGAAGGAAGAAGGATTGAGCGAATAGTTGAAATGTGTCCAACAACTTCTGACCTAGTGAAACCAGGAACCTCTGCTGCATCAATAGTGGACACTGTTTCACCGATAAGGTCAGCTGCCTTTGCCCAACCTGAACCTAGGGTAAGTGCGATATCATGCTGGGCTATGCCCGACTTTTCAGCAATTACTTGGGCTGCTTGTTCGGCTATTTGGAATGGATCCGCCTTTGGATCATCTAATGGATTGCTCATAGGGCAAGTCTAATCTTCAAATATGCGACACAATTGAGGGGTGAGTGATCTTCAACAAATAAAGCAGCACATTGTCATTATTGGTGGAGGCCCAGGTGGCTATGAGGCTGCTGTGGCAGGTATCCAGCTAGGTGCTGAAGTAACCCTTATTGAACGCAATGGTGTGGGCGGCAGTGCCGTTTTGACTGATGTAGTTCCATCAAAAGCCCTGATTGCAACAGCTGATGCAGCTAATGCCATTAGAGAGGCAGGGGAGCTGGGGATTAGATTCAAGGCTGATGGAGTATCTGTCTCAGCCAAAGTGGATCTAGATCTAGGGGCTATCAACTCAAGACTTCTGGCTATTGCTAAAGAGCAGTCAGAAGAAATGACACAGACTCTTGTTGATATGGGAGTTCGACTCATTCATGGCACAGGAAAACTTGATGGTAACCACCATGTTGTTGTGACTACTCCTGATGGAAAGCAAGAGCGTTTAGAAGCAAAGACCATCATTGTCTCAGTTGGTGCTCACCCGAGAACCATTGAAAGTGCTAAGCCTGATGGGGAGAGAATTCTTACCTGGCTAGATCTTTACAACCTCAAAGAACTTCCTGAACACATGATTGTTGTTGGTTCTGGTGTGACTGGAGCAGAGTTTGCTTCTGCTTATCTAGGTCTTGGATCTAAGGTGACTCTTGTTTCATCAAGAGACACAGTTCTGCCAGGTGAAGATGCCGATGCAGCTGCCCTTATCGAAAAAGTATTTATTAGAAACGGCATGCAAGTTCTTTCTAAGTCAAGAGCAGAAAGTGTTACTAACACTGGATCTGGTGTTGAAGTCAAACTTGCTGATGGCACAGTACTTCAAGGTTCACACTGTCTAATGGCCGTTGGTTCAATTCCAAACACTAAAGACCTAGGGCTAGAAGAAGCTGGAGTTGAGCTCACTGTCTAGCTTCTGTGTCAGCGATGCAGGGAAGAACAGCTGTGTTCCATACTCTAGGAGACGTTGCAGCTCCTACTGAACTTAGAAATGTTGCAGCTAACGTATTTACCGCTCCTGAGATTGCCTCAGTTGGTTGGTCTGAGAAAGATGTAATCGAAGGCAAGGTTTCCGGAACCGTCCATAAAATCGAACTTGAACTAAACCCAAGAGCAAAGCTTCAGGGAGTAAAAGATGGATTCATCAAGTTGATTGCATCCCCTGGTGGAACTGTTATTGGTGGAGTTGTTGTGGCACCAAAGGCTAGTGAACTTATCTACCCAACCGCTATTGCTGTTGAAAACAGATTGACTGTTGATCAGATAGCAAAGACCTTTGCGGTTTACCCATCAATCTCGACATCCATTACGGATGCTTCACGTGCTCTGCACGTGCCTAACGTCTAAT
>JBDLVB010000119.1:0-3827 GCA_039805005.1 Actinomycetota bacterium | reverse complement strand
CACAACGTTCCACTAACACTTCTTGGTGTTGCTCTTCTTTGGTTCGGTTGGTTCGGATTCAACGCAGGTAGCGAACTAGGTGCTGATGGTGTTGCGGCTCTTGTTGTCGTAAACACAATTGCAGCTCCTTCTGCAGCAATGCTCGGTTGGGTTCTTGTTGAGAAACTTCGTCACGGTAAGGCAACATCTATCGGTGCTGGTTCTGGTGCTATCGCAGGTCTAGTTGCTATCACTCCTGCATGTGCTGTTCTAGATCCAGTTTGGGGAATGCTACTAGGTCTTATCGCTGGTGCTCTTTCTGCTCTAGCAATTGACCTGAAGTACAAGCTTGGTTTCGATGACTCACTAGACGTAGTTGGTATTCACCTTGTAGGTGGAATCGTAGGAACCCTATACATCGGTGTCTTCGGTCGCGATGTTGGTTTCGCCTTCGGACACGGCTTCGAGCAGCTTTGGAAGCAAGCAGTTGGAGCAGGAGCGGTACTGGCTTACTCCTTCGTTATTGCCTTCGCAATTGGCTGGATTATCGAGAAGACCATGGGCTTCAGAGTCACAGCTGAAGACGAAATCGCAGGTATCGACACTGTTGTTCACGGTGAAGAAAGGCTAAATAAGTCAATTTAGTAAACCCCGGTGTATTCAACACCGGGGTTTACTTTTGACTAAATTTGTCTAAATCGGTTAGGGTTTACTTGTCTTGAAAGAGACATGCGGATGTGGCTAAGATCCTTTGTTACATGGTGGAGTGGCTGAGCGGCCCAAAGCAACAGCCTGCAAAGCTGTCAACCCACGGGTTCAAATCCCGTCTCCACCTCCAAGAATTACCTACGGACGATTGGCGCAGTGGTAGCGCACTTCCTTGACATGGAAGGGGTCACTGGTTCGAACCCAGTATCGTCCACCAAAGATTTAGTTCAAGAATTTGATCACACTAAGTGTGTGCCAACCAACAATCCAATTGCGTATGTAACGCCCATTGTCATTCCGCTGACAAATAAGTTTCTAACTATTCCTCGGCCAGACTTGGCCTTGCCGATCTTGGCAGCAACGTAACCGGTTATTACAAGAGCAAATGCAACAGAAGCTACTGTTGCTTGAATTCGATATTCCTGCCATGGGCCAGTAACTGCGACAAGGGGGAGTAATCCACCTAGACCAAATGCTACGAAGGAAGAGAGTGCAGCTTGAGTTGGGCTCACATGGTGTTCTGAATCAATTCCAAGCTCAGCTTCAGCGTGAGCCTTGAGAGCGTCTTTGGCAGTCAGCTCTTCAGCAACCTTGATGGCTAGATCAGGTGAAATTCCTTTTTGCTCATAGAACCAAGCTAGTTCTCTAAGTTCCATCTCTGGGTTGTCTTTTAGTTCTTGACGTTCAACGGCTAGAGCAGCCTTCTCGCTGTCTCTTTGAGCACTAACCGATGTGTATTCGCCACCGGCCATTGAGATTGATCCTGCAACTACCGCTGCTGTTCCTGCGATGAGGATTGAAGATGCGGTTGCACCTGGAGCTGCGGCAACACCTAGGACTAGACCAGAGGTGGACATGATTCCATCATTTGCACCTAGGACACCTGCTCTAAGCCAGTTCAGCTTGGCAGCCATGGTTTGGCGTTGGAACTCAGCCTTGGCTATCTCGGTGTCTATTTTCTTGGTGTTCGCTTTAGTCATGCTTCTAGGAAACACCATCAAGACTGTTTCTAGTAGTAAGGCATGCCTTAGTTTCTCTGGAATAGACTTGAGCGATACAAGGTAACGGAGCAATTTTGAATAGCAACATTGAAGTATCGATAGTCCTGAACGGTCAAAAGCAGCAGGTTCCTGCTACCTCGACGGGCTTTACTTTGTTTACCGAGAAGACCGTTGTTGCCATGAAGGTCAACGGGGAACCTAAAGACTTGGCATACACCGTTCAAGATGGCGATGTCGTTGATGCCATCACAATCGACAGTCCTGATGGTCTAAACATTCTTAGACACTCGGCAGCTCACGTTCTAGCTCAGGCAGTTCAAACAATTAACCCTGAAGCCAAGCTAGGTATTGGTCCTCCAATCAAAGATGGTTTCTACTATGACTTTGATGTTGACAGTCCATTTACTCCTGAAGATCTAAAAGCCTTAGAGAAGGAAATGGAACGAATCATCAGAAGTGGCCAGAGATTTGTTAGAAGAGTAACGACCGATGATGATGCTCGCGTTGAACTAAGCAGTGAGCCTTACAAACTTGAACTTATTGGTTTGAAGTCAGGCAATTCTGATGTTGGTGAAGCATCTGTTGAAGTTGGCTCAGGTGAGCTAACAATTTATGACAACTTTGATGCAAAAGAAGGCGTCGTTGTATGGAAAGACCTATGTAGAGGTCCACACCTTCCAAACACGAGAATGATTGGCAATGGTTTTGCCCTGACTCGAGTTGCTGCTGCATATTGGCGAGGTAACGAAGCCAACAAACAGCTTCAAAGAATTTATGGAACAGCCTGGCCTACCAAGGATGAACTTAAGGCTCACCAACTTCAGCTTGAAGAAGCAGCTAAGCGAGACCACAGACGTCTTGGTGCTGAACTTGATCTGTTCTCATTCCCAGAAGAAATTGGTTCTGGTCTGGCAGTGTTCCATCCACGCGGTGGAATCATTCGCAAGGTTATGGAAGATTACTCTCGCAAGCGTCATGAGGAGAGTGGCTATGAGTTTGTTTATAGCCCTCACGTAACCAAGGCAAACCTATTTGAGACTTCTGGTCACCTTGAGTGGTATGCCGAAGGTATGTTCCCTCCACTAAAGCTGGATGAAGAACTTGATGACGATGGAAACGTAAAGCGTCAGGCACAGGATTACTACCTGAAGCCAATGAACTGTCCTTTCCACTGCTTGATCTACAAATCCCAAGCGCGTTCATATAGAGATCTTCCACTTCGCATGTTTGAGTTTGGAACTGTCTATAGATACGAGAAGTCCGGTGTTCTTCACGGAATTACTAGAGCTAGAGGATTCACTCAAGATGACGCTCACTTGTATGTAGCAAGAGAGAGCATAGAAGTTGAACTAACCAATGTTTTGAACTTTGTTCTTGAGCTACTTCGTGATTATGGGCTGACAGATTTCTATCTAGAGCTCTCAACCAAGGAAGAAGGAAATCCAAAGTTCGTTGGAGACAACGACATTTGGGTTGAAGCTACTGAAACTCTTGAAAGAGTTGCTACCAACTCAGGTTTGCAACTAGTTCCAGATCCAGGTGGCGCCGCTTTCTATGGTCCAAAGATTTCTGTTCAAGCTAAAGACGCCATTGGTCGTACCTGGCAGATGTCTACAATCCAGTTGGACTTCAACTTGCCTGAGAGATTTGATCTTGAATACACCGCTCCTGATGGAACTAAGAAGCGTCCTGTGATGATTCACCGAGCCTTGTTTGGTTCTATTGAGAGATTCTTCGGAGTTCTTACCGAGCACTACGCTGGACACTTCCCACCATGGTTGGCTCCTGTTCAGGTCGTTGGTGTTCCAGTTGCCGATGAGTTCAGCCCTTACCTACACGGAATTGCTGCAGAGCTTAGAGCTGCGGGTGTTCGCATTCAGATTGATGACAGCGACGAGCGCATGCAGAAGAAGATTCGCAATCACACTCTGGCTAAGGTGCCTTACATGCTTATTGCAGGTGCTGATGACCAGTCTCAGGGTGCAGTTTCATTCAGATTCAGAGACGGCTCACAAATCAACGGAATTCCTAGAGAAGAAGCTATTGCTCGTATCTTGAAAGACGTCGCAGAAAAAGTGCAGGTCTAGTGAACGAGGACTTTACTGGAGCTGAGGATGCAGCTGCTCTTCAAGGAGTGTC
>JBDLVB010000118.1:0-3107 GCA_039805005.1 Actinomycetota bacterium | reverse complement strand
TCTGCTGGCTAGAAAGTCACTGAAATCTTTTGATTTGATCATGACTCAAGGCTACCAAGAGCCCTAGCCGTGAAGTTTGCGAAGCTCTACTTTTCTATTGCAAGCCTTAGAGCCCCAGGCTGCCAGTTCTTTAGCTTCTTCTTCAGACTCTGCTGAAATTATCCAGAAGCCAGACATGAACTCTGTTGTTTCGTGAAGAGGGCCAGAGGAAGAGATACCTGCACCTGCTCGGTTATCTAAAACACTTGCTGAGCTCGGGTCTTCAATCCCACAAGCCATGATCAACTGACCCTTTGATGAAAGGTGGTCATTGAACTCGTCAATGGCAGCCATCTCATTGGAATCAGCTGAATTACTTCTGTCATCTATTACTGCAATCAGGAATCTCATTGGAACCTCTCTCAAGAATCAGCAATATTCTAGCCATCGAATGGTCAACGGATAGTCTTGGCTCATGGCTCGTGTTGCTCAAACTAAGGGAGGGTTTCCTCCTAAGATTTGTGCTACCTGCAAGAAGCCTTTTGAATGGCGTAAGAAGTGGGAAAGAGACTGGGACAACGTGCTCTACTGTTCCAAGAAATGTAAATCAGCATGATTGAAAGAATCATCTACATTCCTTTTGATCATCTGAACCTCTCTCACGGCGCATTAGCCAAGGCAAACCCAAAAACTGATCTAGTTGTTCTAGTTGAGAGCAAGCGGATGGTTACAGGCAGAGATTGGCATAAAGAACGTCTGTTCTTTTTAATCTCTTCAGCCAGACACTTTGTGAAAGAGCTTGAGGCTAAAAGCTTCGAGGTTCAATACATCAAGGCAGCTAACACCATTGAAGGGCTTGAGAAAGCTCAGAAGTCCTTAGCTAAGCCAGTGAAGATTGTTTGTGCTGAACCTTCATCTATAAAGCAATTTGAACAACTTCATAACTATGGCGTTGAGTTTGTTCCAAATGATTTCTTCCTAACTCCAAGAGAACTATTTAGAGACTGGGCTTCTAAGCAAAAGTCTTTTGTGATGGAGAACTTCTATCGACTACAAAGAACCCGACTTGGGATCTTGGTTGAAGACGGGAAGCCTGTTGGCGGTCAATGGAACTTTGATCAAGACAACAGGCTTCCACCACCTAAGAACTACACCTGGCCTGCATACCTCGAACAAGAACGAGATGAAATAGATGCTGAGGTAGCTAAGGAATTAGATCTAGAACTTAGTACTACATGGGCAACTACCAGAGCAGGAGCTTTAGCTCAGCTAAAGCATTTCCTAAAGCACCACATGAATAACTTTGGTCCTTACGAAGATGCGGTTGCTAAAGACAACTGGGCTATGCATCACTCATTAATAAGTCCATACATAAACAACGGGTTACTGCATCCAGCAGAAGTAATTTCAGAAACCATCAAGGCCTATGAAAAGAATGATTATGCAATTCAATCTGTTGAAGCATTTATTCGTCAGGTAATTGGTTGGCGAGAATACATCAATGGAATGTATTGGTTCTTAGGTTATGAATATCGTGAGGCCAATGCCCTAAAGGCAAATAGAACACTCTTGACTGTATTCAAGAATTCAAAAGCAACATCTATGAACTGTGTGCAGGGTGTTGTTGGAGATATCGAGAAGAGAGCTTGGACTCACCACATTCCAAGACTGATGATTCTGAGTAACCTGGCATTGATCACTGGAGTGAATCCTCAAGAGTTCTTGGACTGGATGAGAGAGAACTTCATTGATGCAACCGAATGGGTAATGGTTCCAAACATCATTGGTATGGGCACATATGCCGATGGTGGAAAGCTGATGACCAAGCCATATCCAGCAGGTGGTGCCTACATCTCTCGAATGACTGAGTTCTGTAAGACATGTGTTTATGACCCTAAGAAGAGATCAGGCGATGATGCCTGTCCTTTCTCAACTCTCTACTGGGACTTCTTAGATAGACACAGAGAAACCTTCAAGATGAATCACCGCATGGCTCAACAACTAAAGGGTCTAGACCGTCTATCTGATCTTGAAGAACTCAGAGAACGAGCACAGGTAGTTCTCAAGGGCTTAGATAAAGGGACTATTTAGCCCTAATCTTCAGTCAAGTTAGACTTGGGTTATGCAAGCAAAGCCATTATTGATCTTTGACGGGGATTGCGGGTTCTGTACGACAGCAACCAATTTCATTCTCAAACACACAACCACGCCTATTGAAGCAACACCTTTTCAATTCATAGATCCAGGTGTGCACGGGCTAACTCTTGAGCAAGTGGCCGCAAAGGTTTATCTAGTTGTTGATGGCAAGAACTACGCAGGGCATGAAGCTTTTGCGAATCTCTTCAAAATACAGAACAACGTATTACTTAGAGCCTTTGGCAATCTAATTCTGATTCCACCATTTGTCTGGCTAGCCAAACCTGGCTATTCACTAGTAGCTAAGTATCGCCAGAAGTTACCTGGTGGAACTCCTGCCTGCAAGATGCCAAGACAATGAAGAAAGCAATCCAACTCTTGATGGGGCTTTTTCTAGCCCTAGTGCTAACACCACTTAGCCCAAGTGCTGCTGATGTGAATGACTTCTCATTTGAGAGCTTTGAAGCTACTTATGAAATTTCTGTGAATGAGGCAGAGGACAAGCGACCAGAGATGGTTGTTACTGAAACGCTTGTTGCCAACTTTCCTCTAATCGAACAAAACAGAGGAATAAAGAGAAGCATTCCTCTGAGGAGCTACCAACTCTTTCCTGACAACATTCAAGTTCTATCAATTACAGATGAATCAGGAAAAGCAAGAGATTTTGAGCAGACTACCGACGGGGAGTTTCTTCATCTAGCAATCAAGTCAAGAGATAACTCTTACGTGTTTGGCAAACAGTCCTATGTGATCAAATACAAGCAGGATTGGGTTCTAAGCAATTTTGAAAGCGAAGACTCGAAAACAACTCGAAGCGAGTTCTACTGGGACATCAATGGAACTGGCTGGCTACAAAGTTTTGGTCGTGTTTCTGCAACCGTCATACTTGATCAAGCCCTAAGCCAAAATGTGATTCCCAAATCAATGCGTTGCTACGAAGGAAATTATGGTTCAACTGGTTCCTGCAAAGTATCCCAACCTAGCGAGAACAC
>JBDLVB010000117.1:0-3152 GCA_039805005.1 Actinomycetota bacterium | reverse complement strand
GGTCTTAGCAACGTGTTTGCTAGATATGCTGCTGATTACCTATTCAGTGAGATTGATGAAATCTCAGTTAAAGATGGTGGAAACCTAAGTGTTACTGATGATGAGGGCAACGAAATTTTTGCTCCATCATTCTCTATTTGGACAACTATTGAAGAGTGTTTGAACCCACCTACTTTGTTTGAAAAGAAGAAGGGTTGGTTCACAACCGAGCCATTCAGCGAGCCAGAGATCTTCGAATTCCCTGAAGGTATTGGAGCAGTTGAGTGTGTGAACGTTGAGCACGAAGAAGTAACCATGCTTCCTAGAACTATGGATGCTGGAAGAGTTACCTTCAAGTTCGGTCTTGGATCTGACTTCATTGGAGTTCTAAAGACTCTCCACATGCTTGGTCTGGATTCAACTAAGCCTGTTCGTGTTCGTTCAGCTCAAGGTCCAGTCGAAGTTGCTCCAAGAGATGTTGTTGTTTCAGTTCTTCCAGATCCAGCAACAATTGGACCTCGCATGACAGGTAAGACCTGTGCTGGTGTTCTAGTTACCGGTAAGAGTAAAGATGGTTCACCAAGAGCCACTTACCTTTATCACGTAGCGGATAACGCTGTGACAATGGCAGCTATTGAAGCTCAGGCAGTTGTGGCTCAAACAGCTTTCAACCCAGTTATTGCCCTAGAACTATTGGCTACTGGTGTTTGGGAGGGTGTTGGAGTTATGGGCCCAGAAGAGTTCGATGCAAAGCCTTTCCTAGATCTCATGAGCTCATCTACTGGTTACCAGGAGAAGTGGGTTTCTCAGGAACGTCTACCAGCAAGTCCGCTGAGACACCCATAAATCTAAAGTGTTTGTTCGCCAGGCCAGTCTTGAAGATGCCGAGCTAGTGCTCGACATCTTCAACTCTGAGATAACTGCTGTTGATCCTGAACATGGTTTGTTTGGATTAGACATTGCTAAGCAGATTATTGACGGTCGTGGAGATCCGTCTCCTACCTGGCTATTCAGTGATGATGAGCAGGCAATTCCTTTTGGCCTTGCTAATCTGCATCCAGATCGAATCGCGAAGGAACTGGAAGCTTCCTTAGCAGTTAGAGCTGGAGATTCAAGGTATCCGGTTCTTTTGGATTGGTGTTTGGCCGAAGCTCAAAGAGAATATCCAGAGTTTAAGTTTCAACTTGAGATCAACCAAAAGCACACCGAGAACATGAGTCATCTCGAAGATAAGAACTTCAAGATTGTCAGATACTACAACTCCCTCAGAGCACCTGTCGCAGAAACAGTTTCAGATCCAGAACTGCCTCAAGGTGTAATCGTTAGAACTGTAGATCTAGAGAACATGCAGGACCTTCAGAACTGGCACTATGTGCAGC
Organism: Actinomycetota bacterium; assembly: GCA_039805005.1. GTDB lineage: Bacteria > Actinomycetota > Actinomycetes > Actinomycetales > Microbacteriaceae > Rhodoluna. The sequence goes on along the minus strand of JBDLVB010000117.1, from coordinate 1,794 downwards.
AAACTTCCTTCTCGGAAAATTTTGGATTCACACCAAAAGACTTTGACACATGGCTAAGCAAGATTAAAGACGATGAATTCATACCTAGAGATGGGGTCTTCTTGCTCTACGTTGATGAGGAACCTAGTGGGTTCATCTGGACTGATGATATGGACGCCTTTGATAAGAGAGGGTACATTGCCTACTTAGGCGTTCTCAAAGAACATCGAGGTAAAGGCTTTGGGCAGGCACTCCTAGCTACGGCCCTATCCCACTTCTCAAGAAGGGGATACATCAAAGCTGAGTTGGGAGTTGACACACAAAACTCTTCTAATGCCCTTAGAGTGTATGAAAAGATGGGCTTTACCAAAGTCTCGACTTGGGTGCTCCATGAACGACCAGTAGTAATCAACTAGGTAAGAGGAATAGATGTCTGCTACCAATCACTACGATGTCATCATCGTTGGATCTGGATTTGGTGGCTCTATCTCTGCTCTGCGTTTGACTGAAAAAGGCTATAAGGTTCTGGTCCTAGAAGCCGGTGCTCGTTTCAAGGACACTGACTTTGCTAAGTCATCATTTAATCTCAAGAAGTTCTTATTCTTTCCAAGACTTGGCCTTAGAGGAATTCAAAGAATAGACCTTCTCAAGAACGTCATGGTTATGTCAGGTGCTGGTGTTGGCGGAGGCTCTCTGGTTTATGCAAACACTTTGTATCGCCCACCAACAACATTTTTCAAGACGGGTTCTTGGGCCAAGATGTGTGATTGGGAAAAGGAGCTAGCTCCCTACTATTCACAAGCAGAACGAATGCTTGGTGTTGAAGTTAACACCTACATGTCACCTGCTGATATCGAACTAAAGAAGGCAGCAGACAAGCTGGGCTATGGAGATACTTTCCAAATGGCACCTCTCGGTATCCACTTTGGTGAGCCTGGTAAAGAAGTTGAAGATCCTTACTTTGGTGGAGTGGGCCCTTCCAGAACTGGCTGTATTAACTGTGGCGAGTGTATGACTGGTTGCAGACACGGAGCGAAGAACACTCTTGTGAAGAACTACCTCTATCTTGCTGAACAAGCAGGTGCCAAGGTTATTGCCAACACAACTGTTAACAATATCGTTGATTCCGATTCGGGCTATGAAGTGCAGACTAGACACTCATCCTCAAGTGGCTGGATTAGGAAGAACACCTTTACTTCAGATCAAATCATCATTGCAGCTGGTGCGCTAGGTAGTGCCAAGCTCCTTCACAAAGTAAGAGCTAAGGGCAATCTGCAAGGAATAAGTTCAACGTTGGGTTCATTGAGTCGAACCAATAGCGAGTCTTTGCTAGGTGTTGTTGCTAAGGGTAAAGACATTGACTTCTCACTTGGTTCTTCAATTACATCAAGTGTCTTCCCTAATGAACACACTCACGTTGAGCCAGTTCGATATGGCAAAGGCTCTGGCTTCATGGGAATCATGGAGAGCATTATGGCTTCAGGACCTAAAGGTCAGAAGCCAACTTTCTGGAGACTAATCATAAATAGCATCAGGAAGTTTGGTTCCCTGCCAAGTATGTATAACCTTCGCAGCTGGCCCGAACGGACTTTGATTCTCTTGGTTATGCAATCAAGAGATAACTCGCTAACTACCTTTAGTAAAAGAGGACTGTTAGGCAGAAAACTAACCTCTCGCCAGGGCTACGGAGAAGTTAATCCTGCCTGGGTTCCAGAAGGACACAAGCTGGCTAGAGAACTTGCGGACCAGTTCAATGGCACTGCAGGTGCTGTTATTACAGAACCTTTTGGTATTCCAATGACCGCTCACTTCCTA
>JBDLVB010000116.1:0-4818 GCA_039805005.1 Actinomycetota bacterium | reverse complement strand
ACTCTGAGGGCTTCTTGGGCTACAAGTAGCTCCATGACTGCCTCAACACCTGAGTGTGAGGACATTGCATCATTGACGCGTGCTTCTAGTTCCTCGTTAGATAGGGAACGTCGCACAGGGGGCTGAAAGTTGCTGGAATCCATAGGCAAATCTTACCGTGAGTCTTAACTCATGCCTCTAGGTGGAGGTAGTCGAAAAGTGGGCCCTACCGGGCTCGAACCGATGACATCCACGGTGTAAGCGTGGCGCTCTACCAACTGAGCTAAAGGCCCGACTCTTGACTGCAGCGCCATGTGGCGCTTGTAAAACTATACAACAGGCTAGGCGGTCAAAGATGCCAAAGCGCGACTATATTCGTCAAGAGATCTGGCTTGACCCGGAGCTGTGATGAATTTTGACACCAAAACGCCGTCTTTATCGATAACAAAGGTGCCTCTGTTAGCAAATCCGTGCTCCTCTAGGAACACTCCGTAGTCCTGAGCAACCTTGCCGTGAGGCCAGAAATCAGCCAAAACAGAGAATTTATAGCCCTCGTGCTCGGCAAAAACCTTCTGAACGTACTTGCTGTCCACTGAAATAGCTAGCAATTCAACGTCACTTGATGCAAATTTGTCGAAATTATCGCGAATTTCGCATAGTTCACCGGTGCAGACACCTGAAAAAGACAATGGGTAGAAAACCAGAACGACTGGCTTCTTTCCTCTGAAGTCTGAAAGGGTGACGTTCTCCCCGAACTGGTTAGCCAGGGTGAAATCAGGGGCTAGATCTCCGATAATCAATGACATTGAAACTCCTTATGTTGGACTTGGCTCTAATCCTATATAGCCTCGGCAACAAAGCCTAAACTTATAGAAGACCCAAACGGTCCCCCAAAGTATTTTGACTTGAGGCATCACGATTGCCTCTAGTTGTCTAGAACCGAAACGAGGAATCTTTGTCCATCAACAATCAGGACGTTTTTTCAAGCAACACTCCAGATCAAGATCCAGAAGAAACCCGCGAGTGGCTAGAGTCTCTCGATGCAGTAGCAAGGGTCCACGGCCCTAAGCGTGCTCGCGAAATTATGTTGAACCTTCTAAAGCGTTCACACGAACTTCAGCTAAATGTTCCGATGGTTCAGACCACCGACTACATCAACACAATTGCCACCACAGACGAACCAACTTTCCCTGGTGATGAAGCAATTGAAAGAACTTACCGAGCATGGATGAGGTGGAACGCTGCAGTTCTAGTTCATAGAGCACAGCGACCTGGTGTTTCAGTTGGTGGACACATTTCAACTTATGCTTCATCAGCATCTCTTTATGAAGTTGGTTTCAACCACTTCTTCAAAGGTCAAGACCACGTTTCAGGTGGAGACCAAATCTTCATTCAAGGTCACGCAAGCCCTGGCCCTTACGCACGTGCTTTCCTAGAAGGACGCTTGAGCGAAGATCAGCTAAATGGTTTCCGTCAAGAAAAATCTCACGCAGGTGGAGGACTATCTTCATACCCTCACCCACGTCTAATGCCTGACTTCTGGCAGTTCCCTACTGTTTCTATGGGTATTGGTCCAATCAACGCGATCTATCAAGCACAGGCAAACCGTTACCTTGCAGGTAGAAACTTCAAAGACACTTCAGAACAGCACGTTTGGGCTTTCCTAGGCGATGGTGAAATGGATGAAGTTGAATCACGTGGAGCATTGCAGCTTGCTGCCAACGATGGTTTGGACAATCTAACTTTCGTTGTGAACTGTAACCTGCAGAGACTTGATGGTCCTGTTCGTGGAAATGGAAAGATCGTTCAAGAACTTGAATCATTCTTCCGCGGTGCTGGCTGGAACGTAATCAAAGTTGTTTGGGGACGTGAATGGGATGCACTTCTTGAAGCGGACACCGATGGTGCTCTAGTAAACCTTATGAACACAACTCCTGATGGAGACTTCCAAACATACAAAACTATGGATGGTGGATTCATTAGAGAGAACTTCTTCGGAAGAGATCCACGAACCGCAAAACTTGTTGAGTCAATGACTGACGAACAAATTTGGGGTCTCAAGCGTGGTGGACATGACTACCGCAAGATTTATGCAGCGTACGCAGCAGCTCTAGCTCACAAGGGTCAACCAACGGTAATTCTTGCCAAGACAATCAAGGGTTACGGCTTGGGTAAAGCGTTCGAAGGTAGAAACGCTACACACCAAATGAAGAAGTTGACTCTAGATAACTTGAAGTCATTTAGAGATGACCTACACATTCCAATTACGGATGCTCAGCTTGAAGCTGATCCATATCAGCCTCCTTATTACCGTCCAGCTCCAGGTACCTTGGAGATCGATTACATGCACGAACGTCGTCGTGCACTGGGTGGATACCTTCCAGAACGTAGAAGCAAATATGTTTCATTCGAACTTCCAGATGACAAAGCATATGCAGTTTCTAAGGGTGGTTCAGGCACTCAAGAGATTGCCACCACAATGGCTTTCGTTCGTCTACTAAAGGATCTTCTAAAGACTCCAGAACTTGGTCCAAGAATTGTTCCAATCATTCCTGATGAGGCAAGAACGTTCGGTATGGATGCATTCTTCCCTACCGCCAAGATTTACAACCCACGTGGTCAGCACTACATCTCTGTGGACCGGGAACTTCTACTGTCATACAAGGAAAGCGATGCAGGTCAGATTCTGCACACTGGAATCAACGAAGCTGGTTCGATGGCAGCATTCACTGCGATTGCTACTTCGTATGCAACTCAAGGTCAGCCACTAATTCCGTTCTACGTTTTCTACTCCATGTTTGGTTTCCAGAGAACAGCGGATGCTATCTGGGCGGCAACTGACCAGCTATCTAGAGGGTTCATGATTGGTGCTACCGCTGGTAGAACAACACTGACAGGTGAAGGTCTTCAGCATGCTGACGGACACTCTCCGATCATCGCTGCAACCAACACTGGAGTCATTACTTACGACCCTGCATATGGTTATGAGATTGGTCACATCATCAAAGCAGGTAGTAAGAAAGCCCAGATTCTAGCTTCAGGTGTTTCTGTACCTTGGGCTTATGAAGCTCAGAGACTACTTCAAGATGACTGGAACATTTCTGCAGACATTTGGTCTGTAACTTCATGGAGCGAACTTCGTCGTGATGCACTTGCTTGCGATGAACAGAAGTTCCTTTATCCAAATGAAGTAAGTCCACTTCCATACATCACCAACAAACTTGCTGGTGCTCCAGGTCCATTCATTGGTGTTAGCGACTTCATGCACCAAGTTCCAGATCAGGTTCGTAAGTGGATTCCAGGTGAGTACGCAACTCTTGGTGCAGATGGTTTCGGATTCTCTGACACTAGAGCAGCAGCCAGAAGAGCATTCAAGATTGATGGTCCTTCAATTGTTGTTCGTGTACTTGAGCAACTTGCTTCTAGAGGAGATGTTGCAGCACACATTCCTCAACTAGCAATTGATAAGTATCGTCTTCTTGATGTGACAGCTGGAACATCTGGTAACGCAGGTGGAGACGCCTAAAGATGTTGGTAATCCTCGCACCTGGTCAAGGCTCACAAAAGCCTGGTTTCATGTCGAGCTGGTTAGAGATTCCAGCATTCAAGTCAAAGCTTGAGGAATTCTCTGACGCTATTTCTCTTGACCTGATTACTCACGGAACTATAAGCGATGATGAAACTATTCGCGACACTGCTATTGCTCAACCTCTAATCGTTGGAGCAAGTATCGCAACTGCATCACTTCTAAACACTGCAAATGTTTCAGGTGTTGCTGGTCATTCTGTTGGAGAGGTTTCAGCGGCAGCGATTGCAAATGTTCTAACCGATGTTCAGGCCATGCAACTTGTGAATGTTAGAGCCAAAGCAATGGCTCACGCTGCAGCAACAAGTGAACCAACTTCTATGGCAGCAGTTCTTGGTGGAGATCAAGAAACAGTTGTTGCTCGACTTACTGAGTTGGGTCTCTCTCCTGCCAACTACAACGGTGCGGGACAAATAGTTGCGGCTGGTTCTAAAGCTGCAATCGAAAAATTAGTAGCCGAAGGTCCTCAAGGCAGCAAAGTGATTCCACTTAGTGTCGCTGGTGCATTTCACACTTCATACATGCAACCAGCTGTTAGTGAACTAGAAGCTTTCACTTCTTCATTAGAATCCTCAAACCCTGAGATAAAACTTTGGTCAAACCAAAATGGTCAGCTAGTTTCTGATGGTGCAGAGTTCATCAATCTTCTAGTTGGTCAAGTTGCAAACTCAGTTCGTTGGGATCTATGCATGGATGCAATGGTTCAGGCTGGTGTTACAGCTGTAATTGAAGTCTCCCCTGCTGGAACTTTGGCGGGTTTGGCTAAGCGTGGGATGCCTGGAGTGGAAATAGTTGCTCTGAAAGAACCTAAAGATCTAGAAGCAGCTCAAGACCTAATCAATCGATCAGTAAAGAAGGCCTAATGTCCCAGCCGAAACTTAACCAGTATGAGACTAGACAGTTCAGCAGGATTTATTCTCTCGGAGCTGCTCGTGGTGACTTGGTTGTAACCAACGATGACATTGCTGGTCCTATTGATTCGAGTGACGAGTGGATTCGCCAACGCACCGGAATCATCACCAGAAGAAGAGCAGGCAAAGATCAGTCCCTAATGGACATGGCAGTTGCAGCATCAAACCAAGCAATTCAAAGAGCCGGAATTGACCCTCAAGAAATTGGTGCAGTAATCTTCAGCACAATCTCTCACCCGTACCAGACTCCTTCAGCTGCCGCTCTACTGGCAGAGAAGGTTGGGGCGAACCCAGCTCCAGCTTTCGACATCTCGGCGGCGTGCGCTGGTTACTGCTACGGAA
>JBDLVB010000115.1:0-3175 GCA_039805005.1 Actinomycetota bacterium | reverse complement strand
GTGTAGACAAGGTGGTCGTTAATCCAGTTACGTGAAGGGTTTCCTTCGATATTCAACTCGCGAACAGCAACAACAACATCTCGCTTTACACCATCGACGGTGTAGCGATCAATTAGTGACTGAACGACTTGGCTTGCCGGAACTGAAACTGCGACAAGGCCCACTACCAAGGCATTACCCATAAAGAAAGCTCGTCTTACGTCGCTTATCTGAGATCCATTCAAGTCGGTCGAAGTCCAATCGTCTGGAAAACCGTTCAGGCGTTCTAGCTCCTTTGGCGTTAGACGCCTGTAGCCTTTTGGAGTCTTGATAATGTGCTTGAACCTGGAAGGGGAAGTGCCCCCTTCACCTGTCAAAATAGTGCGGCTGGGATTCTCCAGTAGGTCAGGAAAAGCCATTTTCCCTTCGGCGTAGTTGTACGTGGTGCCGCTTGCCTTGTGAGTTCGCTCTATAGTTTTTGCACCCTTAAGGTACTTCCACTCTTCGATTCGGTCCTTTGGGACAAAATATGAATCCGGTATTTCCGAATCCGGCAAAATGACATCAGCTAGGACATTCTTTGCACCACTAAATGCGGACTGCGTTTTGAATGCAAAGGCTCGGCCTTCAAAGTAAACCCCTGAATTTAGGAATGGGGACTTTTGCGCTCCTTTATTGAAACTTTTTGAAATTTGGTCTGCTTCAAGTGATAGATCTACTTCAGATTCTTCTAAAATCTCTTTCGAAACAGGGAGAGCCCTTGCAAGAATTCCGTCTTTGGTAACAAAATTTACTAAGTCTTTAGGAAAAGCGTTTGTTTTGGTTGCGACAATAAAGACTCGAATTCTCCTTTGAGGAAAACCGTACTCAGAAGCACTTACAACCCGCCATTCGATGAGGTAACCTTCTTCACCCAATGTCTTTAGCATGATTGCAAAATCTCTTCCTCGCTGTGAAGACGGAGACTTCAATAATCTGTCAACGTTTTCAAGAAAGATGTACTTTGGCTTTTTCTTGTTGACGAGCCTTAGAATTTCCCACCACAGTACTCCCTTCTTACCTTCCAGGCCCTTAGATGAATTGAGTGACTTTGCTACTGAATAATCTTGGCAAGGGAACCCCCCGACCAATAAATCCACATTCCCTGGGATATCCTTAACTTTGGCGATGTCTATGTTGGTATGGCCTTCTGGACCGAATCTTGCCACATATACGTCCGAGGCATGCTGAGTCTTTGTTGATGGTTCCCATTGGTTGGAGAAAACCGTTTTCCAACCTGATTCTGCTAGTCCGATTCTGAATCCGCCTACGCCTGCAAAGAGTTCGGCCACAGAGCCCACCGGATTAACCGGTTCTTTATAAGTCACTTTTTTTACCATCATGGCCTCTCCTCATTTGATCTTATGTCAGACTGCTGACAATTTTGGGATCGACTCGTGTTATCGGACCGGCGAAATAGAAGCTGAGACGAGTTCAATCAGCATGGCCGTCTAAATTCCTGAGTAAACGTGCAGACCCTTGAAGTACAGATTAACGATGGTGAAGTTGAAGATGATGGCTATGAAACCGATCAGGCTTAGCCATGCTGCTCTCTTGCCATCCCAACCCTTTGTTGTGGTGGCATGTAGGTAGGCAGCGTAAATGGTCCAGATAATAAAGGTCCATACTTCCTTGGTGTCCCAACCCCAGAAGCGGTGCCAGGCCTTATCAGCCCAGATAGCTCCTGCAATCAAAGTGAAGGACCAAAGGATGAATCCAATGATGTTGAACTGGTAGTAGGTTCTTTCAAGTTTTTCTGACTTAGGGAATACCTTTAGAAGTTTTGTGAAGGCCTTAGCTGCTTTGCCCTTTGAAGAAGTGATTCTCTTGGTCTCTTTGAGAATGTGGATCAGAGAAAGAGTTGCACCAATAGTGAAGAAGGCTGTTGCCAGGATGGCAACGCTCACGTGAATAACTAGCCAGTAGTCCTGAAGAGCTGGAAGTAGTGATTCAACTTGAACATAGAAAAGTGTGTTAGCTGATCCAATTATTAGAACTAGGAATCCTGCCAAGAATGAAGAAATGAACTTCAGGTCTCTGAACAGCAGGGTGAGCATAAAGATTGCAGAAACAATAAATGCACCTGAGATTGAGAACTCATACATATTTGCCCATGGCACACGGTTCGCAGCAATACCTCTGGTTAGAACACCAGCACCGTTGGCAACAACACCAACACCCATTAGGACTAGACCAATGTTGTCTAGGCGATTAGCAAACTTGTCCTTCTTACCCTGTCCACCAGCTCGCTTGGTTAGAGCCCAAGCTAAAACGATGAAAGAGAAAGCATAGAAAGTTAGAGCAACCAGAATGATTACTCTCGAGATGGTGGCCAACTCAGGGTTTAGTGCAATTGCTGGGGTCATTTACTCTTCTTCTTTAGTGATTTAGCAACATCTTTTACTAGCTTGTCCAAAGTCTTATCTTTCGACTTTGTTAGTGCTCCAACTTCAACACTGTCTTTAGAGATCTTCACCCAAACTCTTCTTCGAGGGATGATGAGCATTAAGACTAAACCAAACAAAGTTGTCAGGGCAAAAAACAGTACCCAGACGTCTAGTGGGTTATAGGTGATGTCGATTGAAGCAAATCTCTTTAGGTCTTTGAACTCAACTGTTCCAAGTCCCTGAGGTAATTCAACAGTCTCGCCATACTTCAACTGCAAAGCTTTAGTGCCGCTCTTACCACCGGCTACCTGCTTCATAGTGTGAGTGTCTAGCTTGTAGGCATTGACTGCCATACCGGTATCCAGACCTAGGTCACCAACATAGACGTTCATGGTCATTAGTGGATCCCAAGGATATGGGTGGTTAGAAGTTAGAGCTCCGGTATCAAGCTTGGCAACTGTTGGATAGAAGAAGGCAAGCATTCCGAACTGATCTGGATTAGCATCTGGAACCTTGATAGCTCCTAGAGATGTCAGGTTTCCATCTTGAGGAAGGAACACAACCGGTCCACTGAAGGAAACAACACCATCTTTATCTCTAACAACAATCTCTGGGGCATAGCCGTTACCAGTGATGTAGACCTTTGCTCCTGGGAGGTGCAATGGCTCGTTGACTCTAATCTGTCCTTTGGTTTCTAGATCTGTAGGAGAGTTCTTAGTTGAAACCTTTGCGATGAAGTCCATCGGCTTGCCGTAGTTGTTTGGGTTCTT
>JBDLVB010000114.1:0-3217 GCA_039805005.1 Actinomycetota bacterium | reverse complement strand
GCAAAATCACAACTACAAGAGTCAAACTTACCCGAATCCAGCCCAGCCTACGATGTTCGTGAAAGCCTCAAAGTTAGGCTAGTTCTCTAATGAGTGAACTAGACAGAGCCCAAGAACAGTACACCGCCTGGCTGCAAGAGATCCGAGGCATCGGTGGTGCAAACCCGCTGACCAATCTCGACCTTGATGTTCTAGGTTTAGTAAATCTTGAGAAGTCTCACCCAGTTGGACTTTCACTTTTTACTAAGAGCCACAGAGGATTACTTGCAAACCTTGTAAGAGATCCAATCGCTTATTCCAAATCTCTAACCGAAGCTCGCCACATCAAAATCAAGAGCGAGAGACTCACAGCAAACTTTGGTTTGGAAACCATCTTCTTACTAGCCGGTTCCATTGACTTTAGAACTGTGAACCTAGATCTTCGTATCCCAGCGATGATGTGGGGAGCGGAGTTGATTCGTCGTGGACGTGACTACGAACTAGTTCTAGTGGGAGACCCATTTGTAAACCCTGAACTTGTAATTACCCTGAAGAAACACTTCGGCATTGATCTAGATGTTCAGAAACTCAACAGGCTCTATAAAGAAGCAACTGACCTAGTTCCGATTACACTGCTCAGCTTCTTAGCCGATGCAACTAAAGACGTTCCTGAACTAGAGATTCAAAGAACCCTAGTTCTAACCAACGCGGTAACCGTACCAACAATGATGCTTAAGGAATTGCCAGCATCACCGAACTCTTTCGTTTCAAAGATTGCTCAGGGTGAGCCAATTGAATCTGAAATCGAAGATCTTCCTGACATTCTCTTAGCAGCTGATGCAGACTCTCACCAAGTGCGAATAATCAAACGAGCGGTAGCTGGAGATTCGTTTGCTGTTGAAGCACTTCCAGGCACCGGCTACACACAAACAGTTGCCAACATTTTGGCTGCCTTCTCAGCAGAAGGTAAACGAGCTCTTGTCATTGCACCAAGACGACAGACCATAAATGAACTCTCTTCAAGGCTCACTCAAGTAGGGCTAAGTGGTCTCTTAGTTCGTTCCTACTCTGCATGGCTAGATGTTGTGACAGCCCTGTCTCGCTTTGAGAAATCAACTCCTAGTCATCTAGCAGATGCTCACGATGCTCGTAACCGAGCTGCAGAGAATCTTGCTGAATATCACGATTCTCTGAATCAAAAGCATCCGGTATTGGGAATAAGCATCTCCGATGCCCTAGCTAAATTAGCTGAACTTAGTTCGCTACCAAAGCCACCTAAGACAACTGCACGTATTGCTGGCTCTGCTCTATTTGAAACTAGAAACAGAACAAAGGCTATTGCTCTGTTGCAAGAAGCCGTTGAGCTTGGAGAATTCGAAGAATCAATTCAGTCAAGCCCTTGGGCTAATTCAAGATTCGAAGATCCAAACGAAGTGCCAAGAGTTCTGTCTCTTGCTAGCCGTCTCGCTGATGAAGTCTTGCCGTCATTTGGTCAACGTCTAGATGACATCTCAAAGCAAGTTCATTTCCCAGATGCTGTTAATGTGGCCCAGTGGGGAGAGTATCTTCGACTTCTAATTAGCATCCGGGGAACACTTGATCGCTTTAGACCTGACGTCTTCGATAGGCCGCTAACGGATCTCATCACAGCAACAAGCCCTAGACGTGAAAAGAACGGCATGTCTGGAAAGACTAGACGTGCTTTGAGTAAGCATGCCAAAGAGTATGTTCGCGTTGGAGTATCAGTTTCAGATCTTCACGTTGCACTGCTTCAGATTCAAGAGCAAGCCACCCAGTGGAAAGAGCTTTGCAGCGAACCGATCCTGCCAAACGTTCCTCTAGGTCTAGATGATGCTCAAGTGATCTACCAATCATTGGTTGCAGATCTAATCAAGCTAGATTCTCATTTAGACCAGGATGCAGGACGACTAAACCTAATTGAATTACCAATTAGCGAACTCAGTGCAACCCTTAGATCTCTTGCCACAGACACTGCACCTTTGGACAACTTGGCTGCTAAGAATGATCTTCGTAAGAGAGTCCAAGACGCAGGTCTTGCTTCTCTAGTTAGATCTCTTGCCGCAAATGGTGCTCGCAACGAATCACTAATTGCTGAGTTTGACCAGTGCTGGTGGCTATCTGCCCTTGAGTATCTCTTGGTTGGAGACAATGCCTTCACCTCATACACCCCAGAGCTTCTAGCTGATCTTGAATCTAAGTTCGTGATGGCTGACCAGCGTCTACTAGTTGAATCTCGCAAAGAGGTTTCCTATAGAACAGCTTCAAGATGGAATAGAGCAGTTGCAGAACTTCCTCAAGAAGTTGAAGCAATTAGAGCTTTACTAAAGGAAAGAGTCTCATCTCTACCTCTGATGACTCAGAAGGCTAGAAAGCTATGGCCTAACCTCGCATCTCATATTGCTTCCAGCCCTTATGAGCTGCCTGTTGAGTTACTGCAGGAGAAGGTCTTTGATGCAGTCATCATCATGGATGCATCAGGTTCAACCATTTCCGAGAACCTATCGGGTCTGATGAGAGCAAAGCAAGTACTAGCCTTTGGCGACCCAATGATTTCAGAACCAAATGGTTTTGAGGTTGAGTGGCAGTCATCCCTGAAAGCTAAGGCACCAGAGGCACCTAGTGCATTTGATGTCATTAGTTCCATCTTCGGTAGAGAAGAACTAAAGCGTTCCTATCGCCAAAAGGGACAACTATTTAGTCAACTCATCAACAAAGAGTTCTACCAGGGAAGACTAGAAGTTGAACCAACAGCAAACGAATTTGATGGCAAGTCAGCACTAGACCTTGTAATCGTCAACGGTGAGAACAGAACTCTAGGAAATAAGAGTGCCAGCACCGAATCTCCAGCAGCTGAGGTTGAGAAGGTAATTGAACTGATCTTGGATCACGTCAGACACCAACCAGATGAATCTCTGCTTGTGGTCAGCGCTAGCGGAGTTCACGTTGAAAATCTAGATATTGCACTTCAGGAAGCTATTGAGAACCACCCAGATCTCATGGAGTTCTTCGAAAAGCACGGTCGTGAGAAGTTCGAGATTGCAACGCTTGCTGATTTGAACCATAGACTTGCTGACCGAATCATCTTCACCATTGGTTTCGGTAGAACTGCCCAAGGCAAACTTCTTTCACACTTCGGATTGCTAAACGAACCTGAAGCTAGAAGATGGCTAGCCAACATGTTGGTTAGTGCTAGATACTCACTAACCATCGTTAGCTG
>JBDLVB010000113.1:0-3227 GCA_039805005.1 Actinomycetota bacterium | reverse complement strand
ATGTGGTCGAAAACACCTGTGTAGGTAGCAGGGTTTGATCTAGGCGTTCTACCAATTGGGTTCTGGTCAACGTGAACAACTTTGTCTAATTGATCTAGTCCCTCAACTCGAGTGTGCTTGCCAGCGACTCCCTTGGCGCCATTGAGCTTGTTGGCTAGAACCTCGTAAAGAACGTCATTTACCAAAGATGACTTTCCAGAACCACTGACACCTGTTACGGATGTGAAAGTACCAAGTGGGAATGTCACATCTATGTTCTTGAGGTTGTTTTCTCTGGCTCCTACGACCTTGATGAGACGATCTTCGTCAACTGGTCTTCTCTTCTTGGGCGTTTGGATTGACTCTCGACCGCTTAGGAAAGCTCCGGTAATGGATTCCTTGTTAGTGAGGATTGCTTTGTAGCTTCCACTGTGAACTACCTCTCCACCGTTGACTCCAGCTCCAGGACCGATGTCAACTAGCCAGTCGGCAGCCTTGATGGTGTCTTCATCGTGCTCAACAACAATCAAGGTATTACCTAGATCACGTAGTTTGATCAAGGTGTCGATCAAACGCATGTTATCTCTCTGATGAAGACCGATGCTTGGCTCGTCTAGAACATAAAGAACTCCAGTTAGACCTGCACCAATTTGGGTAGCCAATCTAATTCTTTGAGCTTCTCCACCGGACAGCGTTGCTGCCGCTCTTTCCAGGGAGAGGTAATCAAGACCAACAGCAATTAGGAAATCAAGTCTGGAGCGGATCTCTCTAAGAACCTGTGCGGCAATTTTTTCATCACGCTTATCAAGCTTGAGCTTTTCAAAGAAGTTGAATGATTCTCCAAGACTCATAAAACAGACATCGGCAATAGAAGTGTTAGCAACCTTAACAGCTAGAACTTCTGGACGAAGACGTGCTCCATTGCAGTCCGGACATGGAGTCTCACGAAGATACTCTGACCACTTACCTCGTGCCCAATCATTATCGGCTTCTAGATACTTGCGTTCAATGTAGTTCAGTGCGCCTTCAAATCCGGTTGTGTATTTTAGTTCGCGACCGTATTTGTTCTTCCACTTCATCTGAACTTCAAAGTTGTTACCGTAGAGAACTGCATCTTGAACTTCTTCAGGCAGATCTTGCCAAGGAGTATTCAAAGAGAAATCTAAATCTTTTGCGAGACCAGTTAGGAGCCTTGTGTAGTAAGTGAAAAGACCTTTACCTTGAGTTGACCATGGTCTAATGACTCCACCATTGATTGACTCTGAAACATCTCCAATGATTAGTTCCTTGTCAACAGCCATCTTGATACCTAGACCAGAACACTTAGGACAAGCTCCGAAAGGTGCGTTGAAAGAGAAAGTTCTAGGTTCGATCTCAGTCAGAGCTAGCGTGTGCTCATTCGGGCAAGACATCTTCTCACTGAAGTTTCTGTACTTGCCCTCACCCTTGACGTCAACGAAATCGATTGTGAGTCTTCCGTTAGCGACCTTCAGAGCTGTTTCAACGGAATCCGTAAGTCTTTGTGTGATGTCGTCTTTGGCAACTAGGCGATCAATAACAACCGAGATGTCGTGCTTGTATGTCTTCTTCAGTGGCTTAGCGTCAGTTAGCTGAATAACTTCACCATCAACGACCGCTCTAGCGAAACCTTGACTGAGCAGGTCGCGGAAAAGGTCTGAGAACTCGCCTTTCTTCTGGTCTACTACCTGAGCCAAGATTTGATACTTGGTACCGACCTTAATCTGCATGATTTGATCAACAATTTGTTGAGCTGTCTGCTTTGTGATCTTTTCACCACATTCAGCACAGTGCGGGACACCGATGCGAGCCCATAGAAGTCTTAGATAATCATGAATCTCGGTGATAGTTCCAACAGTTGATCTCGGGTTTCTGTTGGTTGATTTCTGGTCAATGGAGACTGCTGGAGATAGACCTTCGATGAAGTCAACATCAGGTCTGTCGACTTGACCTAGAAACTGCCTCGCATAAGCACTTAGAGACTCAACGTAGCGTCGCTGACCTTCGGCAAAGATGGTGTCGAATGCAAGAGATGACTTACCTGAACCGCTGAGCCCAGTGAACACAACCATTGAGTTCTTAGGAATTTGTAGGTTTAGGTTCTTAAGGTTGTGAACCCTGGCACCTTTGATGACTAGTTTGTCTTTGGTTGGGAGGCTTATGTGCGGCATTGGACCAGTTTAACGCCCTACGTTGAGCTAAACCTTGTCAATCTGTCTCAAGGTGTACTTAAGTTCACTTATCTCGTCCCTCAGCCTTGCCGCTAGTTCGAACTTCAGTTCTGCCGCAGCAGCTTTCATTTGCTGGTCAAGATCAACGACCAAGTCCAACAACTCGTCGTAGCTAGCATTCTGGTTAGGCCTGGCTTTGAGAGGAGTAACGCCTTTGTTTCCTGTTCGCTTGTTCTTAGCGTTATCAAGAAGTTCGGCTGTGTCTTGCTCTTCACGAAGGATGCTATCTGTGATGTCTGCAATCTTCTTACGAAGAGGTTGAGGGTCAACACCATTTGCGACGTTATAGGCGACTTGCTTTTCCCTGCGACGATTGGTTTCATCGATGGCTCGAGCCATTGAGTCCGTGATTCTGTCCGCATACATATGGACTTCACCACTGACGTTTCTAGCAGCACGACCAATAGTTTGAATCAGTGAGGTAGTTGAACGCAGGAATCCTTCTTTATCGGCATCGAGAATGCTGACCAAAGAAACCTCTGGCAGATCAAGACCTTCTCTAAGCAAGTTGATACCAACCAGAACGTCGTAGACACCGCTTCTGAGTTCTCTTAGTAGCTCAACTCTTCGCAAGGTATCAACATCACTGTGTAGGTAGCGAACCCTAACGCCAGCCTCCGTTAAGAACTCAGTAAGTTCCTCTGACATCTTCTTGGTCAGTGTAGTTACAAGCACGCGCTCATCCTTAGCGGTGCGGATGCGAATCTCCTCCAACAGGTCATCAATCTGACCCTTAGATGGCTTGATTACGATTTGAGGATCAACCAAACCGGTTGGTCGAATAATCTGCTCTACTGCCCCGTCGCCAACGCCGAGTTCATACTTTCCTGGTGTCGCTGAGAGGTAAACAGTCTGCCCAACGCGCTCTAGGAACTCAGGCCACTTCAATGGACGGTTGTCCATGGCGGACGGGAGTCTAAATCCGTGTTCGACTAGGGTTCTCTTTCTGGAAGAGTCACCTTCATACATCGCTCCAATTTGTGGAACAGTCACGTGGGA
>JBDLVB010000112.1:0-3241 GCA_039805005.1 Actinomycetota bacterium | reverse complement strand
GAAACTCATTCCAGAAATGCTTACAGGAACAACATCAATGGTTGAAAGAGTAGGTTGTAATGCAACTCTGTCGGCCTCGTTATAGGTAGCTCTGATAACCCCATCTCTCAAAAGATAGATAGTTACCTGTCCGTCGGCTCTAATCAAGTGAGAGTCGGTAATGGTTGCATCAGTAGTGGTGAACTTCTCAGCTAGAGCGTTTGAAACTTTCACGGCAGCACTGGTCCAGTTGGATGGGCTATCAATGAGGGTCTTTCCCCTCTTAGTTAGCATCCAATACTGATTTGAGTCATCGACAATCAAACTCTTTAGAGGCTTAGCTTTAGGAAGTTTGCTCAAACCATTCGTGCTCAATTTTCCTTTGCTGGCTCTAAATATCTTCGTGAAGTCGATGTCTTTTTTGGTAGCTGGATCAATCTGATAAATCTGCCCGCCAGTGAGAATAACGTCAGCACCAACATCTTTGTTAGTAAACAGGCTTCCATCAATTGCTATCGGTGGGCCCCACGGTAGGTAATCAAAATCTTGAAGAGTTAGAGGTGATGGAGCAGTGGCAGGAACCCCCTCAGCGGTAAGCGAAGCATCGTCAAGCACTTCCCTTTTCGTTCCATTTTGCAGATAGACCTTCGTTCCATCTGCAAGATTAATCATTGAAGAGATACCGAGGTTTGAAGCTGTCAGTCTTGTAGTAACTAATGCATCTAGTTCGGCTGTTTTTAGAGCCTTAGCAGTGGTGCAGCTAAACCCAAGGGTAGAAATCTTGGCGCAATCAACCGGGTACTTCCTGGTTGCATTCACTAAGAAGTAAGAAGCAACTGCTGGAGCAACAGGGATACTCTTTACAACTCCAGTAATGTCAGGTCGGAACGCTCCAGTTGGCAGAGCATCCAATTGAACCTGAGTCATCTGAACTGCTTTTGTGCAATCCAGACCCAGGTTGGTTGCCTGATCACATGAAGCAATAAGGTACTTCTTGCCATCAGCGATGAAGTAATAAGTGCTCACGTTATTTACCGGTGCACTCTTAATGATGCGAGTCATCGGAATGCCAGTCTTGAATGAATCTAGATACTCTTTAGAAATTTCTCCCAAAGGCCCAAGGGGTGCTAGCTCTTTAACTAATTCGGGATCAGTCAGTGGGTACTTAACATCATTTGAGATGAAGTATGGGTCGCTAGTCGAACTCTTCAACAAGAAGCCACCACCAATAGGACTGCCAAACCAATCCCAGTAAAAGCGCCAGAAGTTTCTATTTCCATAAGAGGAACAGGAATCCCCTGTTCCTCGAAGGTTAGATAGAGATGCTTTGTTAGGCACAAATGGTGTGTAGTAGTAAAGGTTCGCAGTTGCCTGGTTCTTTAGGGTGAAAGTTAGCTTTCCACAGTTTCTAGATGCAGTCGGGTGATAAGAAATTGAAACCTGTCTACCAGGACGAAGGTAAGTGAAAGACCCATTCGGATCTCCGTACCACTGATACTGCCCTGCTGCTTTGTAAAGCTGATTGAACAAACCAGTCCAAACTTTTCCACAGATACCAGGGTCACTGTCTGGACAGCCATAACCCATAGCCGCTCTATACATATATGGAGATGGGATTCTCGCTTGAACTAGACCCTGCTCTTTTTGCAAAGTTACTAGAAGCACTCTTGGGTTGATCCCGCAGGCTCTAGAAATGTTGTAGATGATTTGAGCTGCAGAAATGTTCTTTTGAGCTGGCATGTATTTACATTTGCCAACTTCAGCGATCTTCTCTGGGGTATCTGTTTTGTAATTCTTCAAACACGGCATACCCGATGAGCTTGAGCCACAGACTGGAACTTGCGAATCTAAGAATCGTTGAATATCAGCAGCGGTCATTGTGCCGAAATCAAAAAACACGCTGTCACTGATGATTAGGCCTGGATCAAAGTTCTTTCCATCTAATGCAGTGGCAGGTTGAATAGCGGTCAGGCCAAAAGAAGTAAGCAGTGCTACCAGCACTGCCACTACCCCTTTGGTCAACCGGCTGTAAATCACGGAATAACTACCGAGCTTCCAGCTGATTCGCCTGCGTGAGAAGTTGAGTCATATTTGACGCTAACTACCCCTGCTCCCTTAGCCAAATCGCCTAAAGGAAATTCCATGGTTCTACACTGCGTATTTGCAGCATTTGATTCAGCTTTCACTGATACAGATGTGCTCTTGCTGCCATTGGTGAAGGTGGCAGTACATGTTCCACCTTCCTCGCTGAAGTTAGTGATCTGAGCCACAACCTGGAGAACACCGTTCTGAGTGTCAACATAAGCGTCAAGTATCTCAACAGTCGCTGGGTCCTTAGTAGGCTCCGGGGTCTCGGTTTCAGTAGGGGTGACAGTCGGCTCTGGAGTTTCAGTTTCCGTAGCTGTTGGGCTTGGGCTATCTGTTGGCTTACCCATGTTTGGGTACAGCAAGGAACATCCAGATACTGTGGCAGCCAAAATAACTGCGATTAGTGCAATTCTGAGGTTTTTCATGAATCCAGACTAACTTTTAGAACTGTGAAATCTCTTCTGCGAAACTGGGAGAAACCTATTTATACTTCTTGATTTTCTGCTGAATTAGTTGACGCATAAGGCGGAAGTCTGGGTTATTTGCCTCAATTGTTGGGCTGGTAAGTTGCAAACTCTTCAGTCCGCTAGATCTAGCTTTCAGAGCAAGATCCATAAGTGTTGGGAGTGAACTTCCTGGAATGTCAGTCTTGATGAGCTTGGCACCTGCTCCTGCAACCGCATTAAGTTTGAAAAGCAGTGTTTGTAAATCTATCTTCTTCAGGACTATGTTCTGAATTTCTCTCTGTCGCTTCATTCGGTCGTAGTCATTGGTGTTGTGTCGAGATCTTGCATACCAAAGGGCAGTGCGACCATCCATGTTCTGAATGCCTTTTTCAATCCAACCAAGAGCATCAGGGCAAATAGATTCGTGTTCATTGTCAGCAGGGTAACAATCCTGCTGTCCACCAATTGGAAGAGCCTTCTTCACATTGACTCTAATTCCGCCCAGTGCATCAATCAGTTCGACAAATGAATCCATGTTGATTAGGACATAGGCGTCAATCTCAAGACCCGTGACCCACTCGACTGCAGATCTAGTTGCTTCAATTCCTGCAGTTGAACCTTTTTTACCGATACCTGGGTAAAGGTCTTTGTGGTTATCCATTGTTACTTTGTAAATGGAGCTTAGGAAACACTCACCTTCACAGTTGTTGTTAAAGCCATAAGGATAG
>JBDLVB010000111.1:0-3249 GCA_039805005.1 Actinomycetota bacterium | reverse complement strand
GCAACTGTTGTCTTACCTGAAGACTCAGGTCCGTAAACTTCTACGATTCTTCCCTTAGGGAGTCCTCCGATACCCAAAGCCACGTCCAAAGCAATTGAACCGGTTGGAATAACTTCGATTGGAGCTCTTTCATCTGAGCCCAGGCGCATGACGGAGCCTTTACCGAACTGTTTGTCAATCTGCGCTAACGCAGTGTCTAGTGCTTTATCGCGATCTGATGCTGATGGCATTTTCTTTTCCTTTTCTGCCGCCTAGGCGACTGGTTTTATGCTGTCATGACACTACGAAGAAAATCTGCTTTGAAACTGGTGTCTGTCTGAACTGTTGATAACTTCTACCAATTTCCTTCTGTGGATAGCCTAGCAATATCCGAACAAAATTACGAATAAAAATCTATTCGGCGTGTCCATTTCTCGGCTTTTTGTTCAATCCGTGCCAACGGTCCTTAGGCACGTTTTGGGCCTTACAAATGGACAGCCAGATCTCTTTTGGCTCTAAGCCCGCAGCCAGGGCTGCTTGACCGGTCAAATCCCCCATATCAGTCAAAACCAGGTCCCTGAGCAATACCGCAGCGTACTCAGAACCGAATTCATCGGCCATAAGGGTCTGAAACTCACTAAGTCGCACGATTAGAAGATAACCCGTGTGAGAGCCCTTTAGCGGCAGAAATGCTCACCCAGGGTAAAAAGAACTGCCCCCAAGTAAATCTTGGGGGCAGTTCTCTATAAATACTTATCGAGAATTAGCCATGCTTACGGAATCGAAGCTGGTAACAAACTCGGTTGGCACGGTGTCTGGGATTACGACTGTCTCAACAGCCTCAAACCGCTCAGCTACAAGGTGCATGATCTGTGAAATTGGCACATCTAATGCATAAGCAACAGAAGCCAGAATCTCAGATGAGGCCTCTTTCTGCCCTCTTTCGATCTCGCTCAGGTAACCCAAAGCTACTGCGGCACGGCTGGCCACTTGGCGAAGGGTGTGTCCCTTTTGCTGGCGAAGGTCGCGGAGAACATCACCGATTTCTTGGCGAACTAGAGCCATGTGGATCTCCTCTCAAATAGATGCGAACGCTTAGTTTAGCGAAAGCTTGGTGCACTGGAGTTGCTGTAGAAATAACATACCCGCTTCTTCGGACATTTAGCCCCTAGATTGCTGAATGTTACCTTGGAATTTCGAACTGCTAATTCCGTCTCACTTTAGTAAACCGAATTACTTAGAGAAGTATTCCCGAATGTGGGATAAAGCTGATTCCACTGTTTTAGCCCTAATCGAGGCTCTATCGCCGTCGAAGTGCTCTTCCCAGACCTGAACTCCCCTAGCTCCAGCAACTGCAATGAATACAGTTCCAACAGGTTTACCGTCCTGCTCGAGAGGGCCTGCAACACCGGTAGTCGCTACCCCTAGAACCTGGTCGGTGGAGAGCAAAAGTTGAAGGGAGAGTCTAGATCGGATACCCTCGGCCATTTGAGCTGCAACCTCTGGATCAACGGCTCCTTGCTCTTTTAAAAGACTTCTGTTTACTCCTAAAGCCGATGACTTCAATTCACTTTGGTATGCCACGACTGAACCGAGAACAACATTCGAAGCACCAGACACTGAAACCAGTTCACTGCACAGCAGACCACCGGTTAGCGACTCAGCAATGGCTAGCTTCAAACCCTTCTTTTCAAGAAGGTCTAGAACTTCTTTAGCACTCATGATCTTGAGTCCTTGAAGTACTGGAAAGCCGACCACCAGGTTAGGAATAGTGCAACAAAGATTAGTGAATATCCGATATCGAAGTACTGGTTAGCCAGTAGTTGATTCAGTGGAGAAATGAGATAACCAATTGCAATTGCTTGCACGATTGTCTTGGACTTACCGCTGACTGAGGCAGGAATCACTTTGTTCTTAACAACGACCAATCGGTACGCCGTCATAGCAACTTCACGAATCAAAATTGCAATCGTTGCCCACCATGGAACAACATTCAACATTGATAGAACGATGAAAGATCCACCGAACAATACTTTGTCTGCGATTGGATCCAGTAGTTTTCCGAGATTAGTAACGGTGTTTTGCTTTCTAGCAATCGCCCCATCTATTCCGTCGCTTGCAGCAATCAAGATAAAAGCAAAAAGCAAAATCCAGTTGACTACTTCTGACGTGGAGTAAGAAGTTAGAAGGAACCATAGAAAAACAGGTGTGACGGCAATCCGACCAAAGGTGACAAGGTTAGCTGCGTTCAACACTCTAAAACCCTACTCTTACTGTCTGCCCGTTAGTTGCCAAGCATCGCCATCGTCTTCATCGTCATCCGTGGCTGGAGGAACGAAGTCAGAGAACTCTCCTGCTCCCATTGCACTTTGATCAATAGCGTCAGCAGCTTGAATCATTGCCTCAGTTGCTTTCGCACCAGTTTCGCCGCGGAGCTGAGCAAGAACAGTTGGAAGATCTTCAGGTCTAACCATCACATCTCTAGCCTTAGAACCTTCGCTTGGACCAACAATGTTCCTTGACTCAAGTAGATCCATCAAACGTCCTGCCTTAGCAAAACCAACTCGAAGTTTTCTCTGCAACATAGAAGTTGAACCGAACTGTGAAGAAACAATAAGCTCTGCTGCCTGAAGCAATACTTCTAGATCATCACCGATGTCTGCATCAACAACATTCTTAGTTGCAACTTCGTTCACATCTGCACGATACTCAGGCTGCATCTGTTGCTTCACGTGTGTAACAATCGCTGCTAGCTCACCCTCGCCCACCCAGGCACCTTGAACACGCATTGGCTTGTTGGTTCCCATTGGTGAGAACAATGCATCACCTTGACCGATAAGTTTCTCAGCTCCAGGCTGGTCCAAGATAACTCTTGAATCAGTTAGCGATGACACAGAGAATGCAAGACGACTTGGTACGTTCGCCTTGATAAGACCTGTCACAACATCTACCGAAGGTCGTTGGGTTGCTAGAACAAGGTGGATACCGGCTGCACGAGCTAACTGAGTGATTCTCACAATGGAGTCTTCAACTTCACGCGGAGCCACAATCATTAAGTCTGCAAGCTCATCCACAACAACCAAAAGGTATGGGTAAGGCTGCAGTTTTCTAGCAGAGTTTTCTGGAACCTTCACTTCACCCGCGACAAGTGCACGGTTGAAATCATCAACATGTTTGAATCCAAATGATGCCAAGTCGTCATAGCGAGCATCCATCTCTTTTACTACCCACTGAAGCGCTTCTGAGGCCTTCTTAGGGTTGGTAATGATT
>JBDLVB010000110.1:0-3256 GCA_039805005.1 Actinomycetota bacterium | reverse complement strand
GGCTCAAGTTGTTGCCTCTGTAATTAGCAAGGCTAAGAACGAATTACAAACTGCTGAAGATTTCGCAGCCAACATTGATACCAAGAACCCTAAGTCGCAGGCTATTGCTGAAGTGTTCCTTGCCTATGAAGCAGAGAAGAAACGCAACAACGCTTTTGATTTCGATGACCTAATTGGTGAAACAGTATTCCTACTTAGAGCTTTCCCTGAGGTGGCAGCTAACTACCAACGTAAATTTAGACATGTTTTGGTTGATGAGTATCAAGACACCAACCACGCTCAATATGCATTGATTAGAGAACTCACTAAGGCAGCGGATCCAAAGTTCGCTCAGCCTGATGGCAAGACCGGGGAACTACTAGGTCCTGCATCACTAACCGTTGTTGGTGATAGCGACCAGTCCATCTATGCATTCCGCGGTGCTGACATTAGAAATATCTCTGAGTTCAGCAAAGACTTCCAAGGTGCACACACCATCTTGCTAGAGCAGAACTATCGTTCAACCCAGAACATCTTGTCTGCAGCTAACGCTGTGATTGCAAAGAACTTTGACAGACCAGACAAGAATCTTTGGACTGATGCTGGAGCTGGCGAGAAGATTGTTCAGTTCACAGCTGTAGACGAAAGACATGAAGCAGGATTTATCGTTGATCAGATCAATGAGCACCATGGCGATGGAATCCCATATTCACAGATGGCAATTCTTTATAGAACTAACGCCCTAACCCCAAGCATTGAAGCAGAGCTGAAGTCGCAAAGGGTTCCTTACGCAGTTATCGGTGGTTTGAAGTTCTATGAGCGTAAAGAAATTAAAGATGCTCTTGCTTACCTAACTGCTGTTTCAAATGGTAGAAACGATGAAGCAGTTAGAAGAATCATCAATGAGCCTGGTCGCGGTATCGGAGATAAGACTGAACTCAAGATTGCTGAGTTAGCTAGAAAGAACGACATTAGTTTCCGAGAAGCATTGTCTTACTCAACGGAATTGGGGCTCGGTCCAAAGCTCACAGAAGCCATCGGCAAGTTTGCTAATCTTCTTGATTCTCTAGAGCAGATGTCTCACACATCAAAGATCAGCGATGTTCTGATTGAAGCATTGGTTAGATCTGGCTATCGCTATGGACTCGAGATGAGCAGAGATCCTCAGGATGAAGCGAGAGTTGAAAACTTAGATGCTCTTGTTGGTCAGGTGGTTGAATATCAACTCAGAAACCCCGAAGCCACACTGGCTGATTACCTAGCCGAGATTACCTTGGCTGCTGCAGCGGATGAAATCGATGATGGTTCCGGTCAAGTTTCACTAATGACCCTCCACACCGCTAAAGGTTTGGAATACCCAGTTGTCTTCATCGCAGGTTTGGAGCAGGGCACCCTTCCACACATGAGATCTTTCGAAGAAATTGGTGGCCTAGCTGAAGAGCGCCGGTTGTTCTATGTGGGAATCACTAGAGCCATGAGACTGCTGTATCTGACCATCGCCATGCAGAGAACACTGTTCGGTCAATTGAACTCAACCATGCCTTCTAACTTCTTGTTAGATATCCCAGTTGAGCTAATCGACCAAAGGGGAGCTGAACGCGAAACCCCTAGGTATCAGCCAAGGGCTGTTGGCACTGGCTATGACAGACCTGTCAGAGAAAAGAAGGTCTGGGATAACGCCATCACTACTGTCAGGAACAATGAGGGGCTAGTTCTTTCGGTTGGGGACAAGGTCGTTCATGAGGCCTTTGGTACAGGAACTGTTCTGGAGACTACTGGCGAGGGAGCTAGACAGACTGCTGAGATTAGATTTGAAAAGGTAGGCACTAAGCGCCTGATGGTGCGGGTAGCACCTATCGAGAGGCTCTAAACTGGTCTTTGGTGCACGCTCTTCAGTGCCCTTTTTGTGAATGGAATCATAAGTGGATTTATTTGAATATCAAGCCCGAGACATGTTCGAGGCTCACGGAGTCCCTGTTCTACAGGGCCTAATCGCAGACACCCCAGAGGAAGCTGCAGAGGCAGCTGCCAAGATTGGCGGCACAGTTGTAGTCAAAGCCCAGGTTAAAGCTGGTGGCCGAGGCAAAGCCGGTGGTGTGAAGCTAGCTCATAACCCAGAAGAGGCTAGAGCAGCTGCAGAAGCTATTTTGAAATTGACTATCAAGGATCTTCCTGTCAATCGCGTAATGATTGCTCAGGGAGCTGCCATTGATAAGGAGTACTACTTCTCTGTTTTGCTAGATAGAAGCAACAGAACCTTCCTTTCTCTTTGCAGCGTTGAAGGTGGAATGGAGATTGAGCAGCTAGCTGAAGAGCGTCCAGATGCTCTTGCCAAGATTGCAATTGATGCAACCCAAGGAATCGATCTAGCTAAGGCATTAGAAATTGCTAAGGCCGGTGGATTCAGCGATGACATCGCAGCCAAGGTTGCTCCAGTATTCGTGAAGCTATACGACGTCTTCGTAAAAGAAGATGCCACATTGGTTGAAGTAAACCCTCTAATTCTCAGCAAGGATGGCGAGATCATAGCTCTTGATGGCAAGGTCTCTCTGGATGACAATGCAGAGTTCCGTCACCAAAGAGAAGAGATGGAACGCGATCAGCTTGATCCTCTAGAGGCTAAGGCTAAAGAAGCAGATTTGAACTACGTCAAGCTTGACGGTGAAGTTGGAATCATCGGTAACGGTGCAGGACTTGTTATGTCAACACTTGATGTTGTTGCTTACGCAGGTGAGAGACACGGTGGTGTGAAGCCAGCTAACTTCCTGGACATCGGTGGTGGTGCTTCAGCTGAAGTCATGGCTGCAGGTCTAGACGTAATCCTTGGTGACCCTCAGGTGAAGAGCGTGTTCGTAAACGTCTTCGGTGGAATCACTGCCTGTGACGCTGTTGCAAATGGAATCGTTGGAGCTCTTGCTACTCTCGGTTCTTCTGCAACCAAGCCTCTAGTTGTTCGCCTTGACGGCAACAACGTTGTTGAAGGTCGAAAGATTTTGGCTGATGCAAATCACCCACTGGTAACTGTTGTTGACACTATGGATGAAGCTGCTGATAAAGCCGCTGAACTCGCTAACCGCTAAAGAGAGATTTAAGTAATGTCTATTTTTCTAGATAAGAACAGCAAGATCATTGTTCAGGGTATGACTGGCTCTGAAGGTATGAAGCACACTCAGAGGATGCTTAAGGGCGGTTCAAACATTGTTGGTGGTGTGAACCCTCGTAAAGCGGGTGAAACAGTATCAGTTGATGGCACTGACCTTCCAGTATTCGGATCAGT
>JBDLVB010000109.1:0-3276 GCA_039805005.1 Actinomycetota bacterium | reverse complement strand
TGGCCAGCAAACCTGCCCACCATGAGTGTGACCGGCAAAGACTAAATCCGCTTCGCTAAGACTTTCTAGGACACGAAGGTAAGGAGCATGGGTGATGCCAATCAGCAAGTCTGGTTTAGATAGTTTTGCAAGATCTGACTTGGCCTTAGCTGCATCATCTCGAAGTTCATGCGGATCGTCAGTACCGAAGAATGCAATTCTTGTTCCATTTACTGTTATGGACTTGGCTGTGTTGTTCAGATTTAGCCAGCCAAAAGAATTGAAGCCAGCGTTGAGGGAGTCAGTATCTAGTTTGAGATTTTCATCTTCTTCACGATGACGCTCAGATGGCTTGAGCAGGTACTTTAGGGGATTTCTCTTAGCTGGGGCGTAGAGATCGTTTGACCCATTAACGAATACTCCAGGAGTTCCAGTCAATGGATTAAGTGCCTCTAGAACCAGATTAACGCCTCGTGCATGACCTAAGTTATCTCCAGTGTTGACTACTAGATCGGGGTTGACTTTAGAGTGCAGAGTTCTGATCCAGCGCTGCTTGTATTTCTGCCATGGAGCCATGTGTATATCGCTGATGTGCAGAACAACTATGTCTTGAGAGCCTTGAGGCAATACTTTTAGTTCGCTTCTCTTGATAGCAAACCAGAATCGTTCAATGCAAGTAGCCCAGACAATTACAGCAAGTACAGCAATTGCTAAGTAGAGCAGAACCTCCACTAAGGACCCTTGCTGATGATTAGCAGGATCGCACTCGATGAAGGAACCGACTTACCAGCTGCAGGCAATGTGCCAACAACCTTTCCTGCTGGAACTTCGGGGTCATTCACGAACAGTTGTGTTTGAGAAGGCTGTGGAACACTAACCGTTGGGAAACCAGCTGCGTTAATCTTTGCTGTTGCTTCGGCTACTGTCATACCTCGAACCTTAGGCATAAATGTCTGCCCACCCTTTGAAATATAAATTCTCACCATGGTGCCTCGTGGAATAACACTGCCAGCTTTAGGTTTGATGTAAGCAATGGTTCCCGCTGGTTGAGTTGAACCAACTGGGTTCACAATAATCTTGGCGTTTAGATCAGCTGCGATGATGCTTTCAGCCGCAACATCTGGAACCATACCTGCCACTTTAGGCACCTCGATCATGGTTGCATCCACCATGTCCTGAGGCGGAGCATCAAACTTCTTGCCAGGGTATTTCTTATTGGCGGTTTTCATAATTGTTCGCCAAATCTCGTGACGAACCGTTCCACCGGCTTTATTGTTCAAGGTAATTTTTCTAAGCGAGGTATTACCAGAAACGTTTCCAACCCAAACAGCAGTTCCAACAGCAGACGAGAATCCAGTCATCCAGGTGTGGACACCAGAGTCAGTAGTTCCTGTCTTACCTGCAAGTGGAGTTCCATCGCCTGTGGCTGAAGCACCACCTGTTCCACCGCTAATAACAGCCTGCATCGCTTTAGTCATACCAGCAGCAACTTCTGGAGTTACAGCTTGTGAACAAATAGATTTTGGAACTGGAAGTTCTGCACCAGTTTCTCTAGAAACTACTCTGTCGATAGCAATAGGGGAGCAGTAAGTTCCCTTGTTAGCTACAGCGGCTACTGCAGCAGCCATTGACAGCGGAGCAATTTCGTTAATTCCAAGAATCGAAGCCGGGTAGGAAACTAGTTCAGTTCCATCTGCTCTGTGAACACCGAAACGCATTGCTGTGTCTCTAATGTCACACAGGTCTAGCTGGCTAGCCATCGCAGCGAAGCCTGTGTTCACAGACATGTAGGTTGCCTGCATTGCAGTTAGATCTTCAGGCGCTTGAGAGTCGTTACCTGGAGCCCAGGTACCTACAAGAGATCCACAGCGAGAGCTGAACTCTGATGCGTTCCATTCCTTGACTCGGCCATCGACGTGGTCATTCAACTTAAAGCCTTTAGATAGCCATTCAGCAAGGGTGAAGATCTTGTATGTGGAACCGCTCTGGAAACCAGAAGAGCCACCGTAGTTCTTATCTGCGGAGTAGTTAACCGAAGTGTGACCTGGAAGCCCTGAGTCTGTTTGGTCAAAAATTCTGTTTTGAGTTAGAGCCAGAATTCTTCCGGTTCCCACCTGTACGGAAACGCTAGATGCACCAATCTTTGATTCATCCTTTGGCGGAACCCAAGTCTTAGTTGCTTTATCGGCAACTCTTTGAAGCTTCAAGTCCATAGTTGTGTAGATGTCTAGTCCACCCTTGCGAAGAAGTGTTTCTCTGTCTTCTGGAGTAGGACCAAACTCTGGACTGTTTCTAATGTTCCAAACCACATAGTCACAGAAGAATGCGGTGGTCTGGTCGCTTTCACAACCAACAGGAATCTTCTGGATGTTCAATTCAATTTCTGATGCCTTGTATTCATCTGCTTCGGCTTGGGTGATATCTCCTGCGTCGGCCATGTTTTGAATTACAAGGTTTCTCCTACTGAGAGCACGTTCCTTGTTTTCTTCAACGTCAGGGCGGTAAAGCTCAGCACCTTTGAGCATTGCTGTAAGCATTGCCGCTTGCGGAACATTTAGATCTTTGGCTTTCACTCCGAAGTAATACTCAGAGGCAGCCTCAACACCATTGATATTGGTTCCAAAGAAGGAAAGGTTTAGGTAGCCAGCAAGAATGTCTTGTTTGCTGTAATCCTGCTCTAGAGCAAGTGCAAGTCGAACTTCTTGGAACTTTCGCTGCAGAGCATATTCGCTACTTGTCTGAAGATCGATAGCTTCTTGGTCACCGCTTAGAACAGCTGCTTCAAGAAGGTTGTTCTTCACAAACTGCATGGTGATAGTTGATCCACCAGCTCTAGAAACACCTGCAACGTTGTTGACAATAGCTCTGGTGAATGACAGCCAGTCGACTCCGGCGTGATCATAGAAACGAGGGTCTTCCGTGTCGATTGCTGCACGAATCATATTTGGCGAGATTTCATCGAAATCTACTGAGATGCGGTTCTCGGCGAAGAACCTCGCCACCTGAACAGGCTTGCCATTTTCCATGGCGTAGATGTTCGATGCATCGGCTGCGTTTACCGGCTTGATGAAATCTGGCAGGCTCTCGAAGACAGAAAGGGTTGCGCTAGCTCCAATTCCACCAATCCAGACAGCAGGTAGCACTAAAGCCATGCTTAATACCCCAGCTACCGTGCTAAGACCAAAAAGTCCTAACCAACCTGCCTGTTTCTTATTTTTCTTGCCTGTGTCAGCCATAGAATCAAGGTTACCTTCAATCTTTGAGAGGAACCATAAAAATGGTCATCTGGGAATACAC
>JBDLVB010000108.1:0-3290 GCA_039805005.1 Actinomycetota bacterium | reverse complement strand
CTCAGCAAACGCCTGCTTGATTGGATCTGCTAGCTCTGGGCTAGCAGTCTTCAAGAAGGAGGAGTCTGACTGGATAAGGTCGCTGATGTCCTGGCCTGATGTGAAGGCAGAGTTACGAGGGTCGTTCAAAAGGGCCGGGTTAGCAGTAATAGCAGCCTGAATCTTCGCGCCAATCTCTGAGCCCTTGTCGGCAAGGTTGTTGAACAGGATTGATAGGAATACTGCAACACCGAGTGTTCCACCCATTTGTCTAAAGAATGTCGATGAAGATGTTGCAACACCAATATCTTTAGCCTCAACAGCATTCTGAGAAGCAATAGTCAGTGTCTGCATCATCTGACCAAGACCTAGACCCATGATCACCATTCCAATTGAGATCTGCCAGATCTCCCATGTGTAAACAAGAGTTGATAGGTAGAGGAATGAGATAGACATAAGTGCAGTTCCTAGAACCATGAAGATCTTGTACTTACCGGTCTTACCTGTGATTTGCCCGCTCATGATTGATGAAATCATCAGACCCATAACCATAGGAATCATTAGGTAACCAGCTTCAGTTGGAGATGCTCCATAAACAATCTGAAGAACTAGTGGAAGTGAAATCATTCCACCAAACATTCCCATACCAACAATTACTCCAAGCAATGTTGTTAGTGAGAAAGTACTTGACTTGAAAATGTGTAGCGGAAGAATTGCATCTTCTCCCATCTTTCTTTCAATGATGATGAAAGATGTAATTCCAATTGCACCAAGAATGTAAGCAATGAACGCGTTAGGTGAAGACCAACCCCATTCACGGCCTTGTTCAGCAACGATAAGAAGTGGAACAACACCAACGATGATGGTGAGCACACCCCACCAGTCAATGCGCTTGCTCTTTGCTTCCAGGTGAGGAACGTGAAGGAATGAAAGAACTAATAGAAGTGCAATTGCACCAATTGGAAGATTCATAAGGAAGATCCAGCGCCAACCGGTAATTCCTAGGAAACCATCAACACCAGCTAGTAGTCCACCGATAAGGGGACCTAGAACGCTTGAAGTTCCAAAGACAGCAAGGAACATACCTTGGTAACGAGCTCTATCTCTTGGCGGAACAATGTCAGCAAGAATCGTTAGAGCTAGAGCAAACAAACCACCAGCACCAATACCTTGAATTGCTCTATAGGCAGCAAGTTCATACATAGTGTTTGCTAAACCTGAAATAACAGAACCGAAGATGAAGATAGAGATTGCTGTGATGAACAACTTGCGGCGACCAAAGATGTCACCAAGCTTTCCATAAATAGGAGTGGCAATAGTTGAAGTGATTAGGTAAGCAGTTGTTACCCACGCTTGAGCAGATAGACCATTTAGATCATCTGCGATTGTTCTCATTGCTGTTCCAACAACGCTCTGATCTAGAGCAGATAGGAACATTCCAGCCATGAGGCCAAATAGTACAAACATGATTTGTCTGTGAGTCATTACACCTGTAAGTGCTGACTCTGCTGCTGCGGCTTTGCGTTCTGCGCGTGCCATAGGAAACTCGTTTCTTCGGTTGTGAAAGTTAGACTTTGGAAATGGGAAAAAGAATCAGGCAATCAAGCATTAGAGCTTTGGGTTTAGGCCTGCTAGCCGTGATATTACTTCCCGCGGTAAATAACCCTACACCTTCACATGCCACCAGCCTTCCCTCTCAATCCTTAACCGAGCCTGAATCCACCTGGATTGTTGTGAACAAGCAGAGGCCGCTAAACCCAATAGATTACGTGCCTAAAGACCTTGTCGCTCCTAGATTTGGCACCCTGAATGCCAACCCATATGGCAGAAAACTTAGAAAAGAAGCCTCAACAGCCGCCTACAAGCTAGCCATGGCTATGAATGCAGCAGGCAAAGGAAGCCTCATTATTCAAAGCGCTTACCGCTCATATTCAGAACAAAAGGTCATTCACGCCCGTCAGGTTGAAAGATATGGTCTAAAAGCAGGAGAAGCTCTAGCTGCTAGACCTGGTTATTCAGAGCACCAGACTGGTTGGGCTATGGATGTTTCAGCCAGAGGACAGGGCTGTCAGATCAGAGTTTGTTTTGGTCAGACCAAGGCTGGATTATGGTTAGCCGCTAACGCCTATAAATATGGATTCATCACAAGGTATCCAAACAATGCAACTCATGTAACGGGATACCAGTACGAACCTTGGCACCTTAGGTACGTAGGTAAGCCACTAGCCAAGGCTATGCACGATGACAAGATCCATACCCTTGAGAAGTTCTTTAAGCTCCCAGCAGCCCCGAACTACTAACAAAGCATTAACCTTTATCTATGGCTAAATCAGCAAACAGTAAGAAATCTACCTACGCCTTCTTAGGTCCTGTGGGTACATTCACTGAGCTTGCTCTGGCTCAGGTTAAAGAAGCCAAAACAGCCAAGCACCTTGCTGTAAACACTGTTACTGAAGCTATCGACGCAGTCCTAACAGGTAAGGCTCTCAGAGCAATAGTTCCAGTTGAAAACTCTATTGAAGGTGGAGTCTCAGCAACTCTTGATGCTCTAGCCAATACAACAGAGATACGTATTTATGGTGAGTATCTTGTTCCAGTAACTTTCAACCTTGTAGCAAAGCCTGGAACAAAACTTACTGATGTGAAAGTAGTCAGCACACACCCAACAGCTTTTGCTCAATGCCGTGGTTGGCTTCAAGAAAACATACCTAACCACACACATCTACCGGCAACTTCAACCGCAGCTGCAGCAGCGGATCTACTTTCTAAGGATGCAATCGCTGATGCAGCTATCGCAGCCAAGAGCATCACAGATCACTACAAGTTAACTGTTCTTGCCAGAAACATCGGTGATAACAAGAATGCTCAAACAAGATTTATTGAAATTGGACTTAACTCCAAACCAACTAAAAGATCTGGAAAAGATAAGACTTCTGTAATTGTTGAACTTCCAGAAGATCACCCAGGTGCTCTCCTCGAGATGCTAGAACAGTTCGCTGCACGTGGCGTGAACCTTTCTCGAATTGAATCAAGACCAATTGGAGATCAACTAGGTAGATACAGATTCAACATTGATGCACAAGGACACATCGATGATGAAGCTGTTGCTGAAGCACTCATGGGTCTTCACAGATTTAGCCCGAAGGTAACCTTCTTAGGTTCATACCCGAGAGCTGACAAGAAAAAGAGTGAGCACGAAGGCAATAACTCAAACAAAGAATTTGCTTCTGCAGAGTCTTGGCTAAACAAACTTCGTCAAGGACGTTAAAGGTAACTATAGAAATGATTGATGCAAACCTGCTTAGAGAAAA
>JBDLVB010000107.1:0-3323 GCA_039805005.1 Actinomycetota bacterium | reverse complement strand
GATGTTCCTGAAAGCGCAGCTCAGATGAATGATCTACTTGCTCAAGCTAGAGCAAGAGACAATGAGCTGAAGAAGATTGCCAAGGAATCTGAGTTTGCGGCAGGGGAGAACCCTTACAAAGAGCCAAAAGTCATAGACAAAGAAGACAGAGACTAACCTTTGGCTACTCCTGGATTGTTGCTAGTAGATAAACCTGCTGGAATGACAAGTCATGATGTTGTGTCCAGGGTTAGGAAACTTGCTGGCACTAAAAAGGTCGGACACGCTGGCACATTAGATCCAATGGCCACTGGGTTATTGGTTCTCGGCATTGAGTCAGGAACCAAACTTCTAACCTTTGTTGTTGGTGCAGATAAAACATATGAAGCCACCATCCGGTTAGGTGCATCAACTATTACTGATGACCGTGAGGGTGAACTTGTTCAGCAGGCTTCGGCTGAGTCGGTCAATGCTGTTTCAGATGGACAAATACATCTAGAATTGGCAAAACTCAGGGGAGTAATTAGCCAGGTCCCGTCAACTGTTTCTGCAATCAAAGTAAATGGCGAAAGAGCCTATGAAAGAGTTCGTGCAGGAGAAGTGTTTGAACTCAAATCTAGAGAAGTAACAATTTCAAGACTTGAAGTCCTTGATGATGTTAGACGTATTGATGGCTTTATCGATCTTGATGTAATCGTTGACTGCTCTAGCGGAACATACATCAGGGCTATCGCTAGAGATCTTGGTTCAGCACTTGGTATCGGCGGACATCTAACTTCACTTCGTAGAACTCGTATTGGATCGTTTGATGTTTCAAACTCGATGCAGCTTGATGGCTTTGAAGGTAAGTTGCCTATTCTGAAATCTGTTGAAGCGGTGAGAGAAGTTTTGCAAACACTTGAAATAACCAAGGAAGAGACTCTGGCAATTAGACAGGGAAAAAGGATTCCTCGTCACTTGGATGAAGTCACAGCTCTAACCTGTGAAGAGGTTTTAGTCGCCGTTGCAGAATCTGCTGGCAATCAGAGTTTGAAGTCATTAGTTGTCTTTAATGAAGGGGAAACCAATGCTTGAGTGGGGTTACCAATTCCAGTTGGCCTTTGCCACATTAGTTGGAGTGTTTGCTCTGACCTTAGGTATCTTCAAGAGACCTCCATCTTGGTGGAGTGTTGGGGCGGTAGCACTTGTTGAGGCCTTGCTTTTGGTTCAGTTGGTTGTCTCAATCGTTCTTGTAGTTCAGGGTAAGCAGGCTGTTGGTGACACTGTCGAATTCTTCGGCTACATCATCACTGCTTTGATAGTTCCTCCTGCTGCGATAGCTTGGGCAGTCATCGAAAGGACTCGTTGGTCCACTTTGGTGCTTGGTGTATCTGGTTTGACTATTGCCGTGATGCTTGTTCGCATGTGGCAAATTTGGACTGGTATTAGGTTTGGTGCCTAGTTTTGCGATCAATGCTTGCCAGATTTCAGGCTAAGACAAATCCCAAGTTAGGCTTTGATTCATGAATGCAAAGACTCGGAACAGAGGCGTTGGCACACTTGTAATCGCCATTTACGGAGTCTTTGCTCTATCTGCATCTGTGAGAGCTGGCTACCAACTTCTCAGAAAATATGAAGAAGCACCTTTGGCTTATTGGCTCAGTTTGCTAGCAGCGATTGTTTATATCGTTGCTACTTTCGCTTTAGCCAGAGGAAATTTTGCCTTAGCAAACAAGACTTTGATTTTTGAGTTAGCCGGAGTACTTGTAATTGGAACACTAAGTTTGGCTGTTCCTTCTTTGTTTGCTCATCCAAGTGTTTGGTCTTTCTATGGCATGGGTTATGGATTCATCCCGCTACTTCTTCCAATGTTTGGGCTCTGGTGGGTAAGGAGAGTGAAGCGATGATCACTGTTTCTTCAACTAATGACATCCCCCAAGGACTTCCTGAAGCTTCAATAACTATTGGAAAGTTTGATGGCATTCACCTAGGTCATCAGCAACTTATTGCCGAGACTATTGAATCGGCAGAAGAGCACTCACTAATTCCTGTTGTAGTGACCTTTGATAGACACCCTCACTCAGTTTTGAGCCCAGGCACTGAACCACAAGCACTTATTGGTCCAACTCAGAAAACAGAGTTGCTTGATGAAGCTGGCATTGAGTTGGTTCTCAACCTGCCA
Organism: Actinomycetota bacterium; assembly: GCA_039805005.1. Taxonomy (GTDB): domain Bacteria; phylum Actinomycetota; class Actinomycetes; order Actinomycetales; family Microbacteriaceae; genus Rhodoluna. The sequence goes on along the minus strand of JBDLVB010000107.1, from coordinate 1,183 downwards.
TTCGATGAATTCTTATCAAAACTCACACCAGAAGAGTTTGTTCAAACAGTTTTAGTTGATGCACTGAAAGCTCGTATTGTCACCATCGGTGAGGGCTTTAGATTTGGTGTTGATCAACAGGGTGATGTTGAAACACTTAGGGAACTTGGGCTCAAGTTTGGGTTTGCAGTTCGAGTTATTCCTCATTTCCTAGTTGATGGCGAGATTGTTTCCACAAGCCGAATTCGAGCCCTTCTTCTTGAAGGAAACGTAAAAGGGGCATCCAAGCTACTAGGTAGATTGCATGCAACTCAAGGAGTTATCGAACACGGCCTGAAGATTGGTCGTCAAATAGGCTTTCCAACAGCAAACATGTCTCGAGATGCTGAAGGGTTCCTGCCTTTAGATGCTGTTTATGCTGGTTGGCTCTATGCCGATGGGGAACGATACATGGCTGCTTTGTCTGTGGGAATCAATGAAACCTTTGAAGCAGTGCCAAGGCTATTAGAGGCTCACGTAATCGATGTTCAAGGACTAGATCTTTATGACAAGGTCATAACTGTTGAATATGTCGACTTCATCAGACATGCCGCCAAGTTTGATGGGGTTGAATCACTGGTTGCTGAAATCAACAATGACCTAGACAAAATCAGGGTAATCCTCGGCTAATTCCAGCCCCGACTAGCAGTAATCTGCTTTCTTGGCTATGCTTGTCAGGTTGCCGTGAACCGGCCGCGGATCTCCAAGAGCTTTAGACACAAGGTTTATTGCGCCGCGCAGCGAGCCCCGAGAGGACATAAAAATGGCACTGGACGCTAAAAAGAAAACAGCAATTATCAACGAGTACGCAACTCACCCAGGTGACACAGGTTCTCCGGAGGTTCAGGTAGCAGTTCTAACTGAGACCATCAAGGAGCTAACTGAGCACCTAAAGGACCACAAGCACGACCACCACAGCCGTCGTGGACTGTTGCTAATGGTAGGTCAGAGACGTCGTCTACTTGGCTACCTTCAGAAGGTTGACATCGCGCGTTACCGTTCTCTAATTGAGAAGCTAGGTCTTCGTCGCTAATTGTTTTTATCAAAAAGCCATCTCTTCGGAGGTGGCTTTTTGCATATCAGACCTAGACTGAAAAGTAATAAAAGTTGATGGGAGTCAATCATGGATTTTGTCGGTGCAGTTAGAGCTGGTTTCAAGAATTAT
>JBDLVB010000106.1:0-3326 GCA_039805005.1 Actinomycetota bacterium | reverse complement strand
GACGAACGTGGCCTGAACGCTAAATTCCAGGTATCTGATGAAGCAATAGCTGAAATTGCTAGGAAATCTGGGGGAGATGCCCGAAAGGCTCTGACTGTGCTTGAAGCGATTTCTCAAGCCGTTTCTCGATCTGGACGCTCAGATATAGGGCAATCTGACGTTGCTCCAGCAATGGCTTCAGCTTTGGCTAGGTATGACGCGACAGGGGATCAGCACTACGACATCATTAGTGCTTTTATTAAGTCAGTTCGAGGCAGTGACCCAGACGCAGCACTGCACTGGCTAGCCAGAATGCTTGTTGGTGGCGAAGATCCAAGGTTTATTGCCCGTAGATTGGTGATTTTGGCTGCTGAAGACATTGGGCTGGCCGACCCTTCAGCCCTAACAATTGCCAACTCAACGATGGCCATTGTGGCTCAAATAGGCATGCCTGAGGGGAGAATCCCGCTAGCGGAATGCACCATTTACCTTGCACTGGCACCTAAGTCGAATAGCGCCTATTTAGCCATAAACGCTGCCATTGCTGACGTCCAGGCAGGTTTTACACCTTCTGTACCTAGCCATTTGAGGTCTTCAAGCCTAAATAAGGGCGATTTGGAGTATGAATACCCGCACGATCTTGAAAACAGTCTTTCCTCTCAGTCCTATCTTCCTGAGGGTGATGGCAAGAAGTCTTATTACTCAGCTAAAGCGAACGGCTTTGAATCAACTCTGCTGGAGAGATTCCTCAAGATTTCGAGTCTTCGGAAGAACCTCTAAAGGCTTGTGGCAAAAACAGCCCTAAACCGTTAGGATTGACAGGTTGCCGACCTTACTGATGTTCATGGCTGAGTTCCAGTAAAACGGTGAGTGCATTTCATTTAGCCGTTTTGCACCGGGCACAAAACTTATTTCAACTTATGCATTCTTTGAAAGGAATACGTGTCTAAAACAACTAGAACACGAAGCAAGACTCGCTTGTCTCGTGCATTGGGCATCGCCCTAACCCCTAAAGCCGCAAAGTACATGGAGAAGCGTCCATACGCTCCAGGTCAGCATGGTCGCACCAAGCGTAAGACCGATAGCGACTTTGCTGTTCGTCTACGCGAGAAGCAGAGACTTCGCGCACAATACGGAATTCGTGAAGCACAGCTTCGCAAGACTTTTAACGATGCAAAGCGTATCGAGGGTCTAACTGGTGAAAACCTAGTAGAGCTTCTAGAGATGCGTCTTGACGCTCTAGTGCACCGTGCAGGTTTCGCACGCACAATGGCACAGGCACGTCAGATGGTTGTTCACCGTCACATTCTTGTTGACGGTCTTCGTGTTGACCGTCCTTCTGCTCGCGTCAAGGTTGGTCAGATGATCCACGTTGCTGAGAAGAGCGAAGTAACTGAGCCTTTCCAGGTTGCAGCTGCTGGTGGACACGTAGACGTTCTACCTCCAGTTCCTGGATACCTATCAGTTGAACTAGACAAGCTACAGGCAACACTTGTGCGTCGTCCAAAGCGTGCAGAAGTTCCAGTTACCTGTGAAGTACAGCTTGTTGTTGAGTACTACGCTGCTCGCTAGTCGATAAGGACATTGTCATGAATGGTGCAGATGTTGCAGCTCTAATTTGGGCGGGTGCCTTTGCAGTTCTAGTTATCTTCTTGGTACTAGTTCTAATCAAAGTTTCCAAACTGTTAGATGCTGCCTCTGCAACCATTCGTGAAACAGGAGAGACCGTTGGTCCTCTTCTAGTTGAACTAACTGAAACAACCAAGCTAACTAACAAACAGTTAGAAAAGATTGACGTCATTACTGACAATGTTGTTGACGCAACTAGCAACCTTAACTCAATGATCACTTCCTTCACCAACAACGTGGCAGGTCCGCTTGCTCGCATGGGTGAAGTTGTGAAAACTGTTAGTTCTTTCCTTGGGAAGAAGAAGTAACCAAATGCGAAAGACATTTGTCTTCATCGCAGGTATTGCTGCAGGAGTTTTCCTGGCTCGACAAATTGAAGCGAACCCTCAAACAAAACAGGCTTTGAATCAAACTGGAGACAAGATTAAGACTTTTGCTAACGCAGTCTCAGAAGGTTACAAAGAGCAAGAGGCTAAGGCTTCTAAGACTGTAAAGCCTAGATCTGCCAAATGAAAACCGCAGAAATCAAAAAGAGATGGCTTGATTTCTTTGAGAGCAAAGATCACGTTGTCGTTCCTAGTGCTTCGCTAATCAGCGAAGATCCTTCATTACTTTTTACCGTTGCCGGAATGGTTCCGTTCATTCCTTACATGACTGGCCTGATGCCAGCTCCTTACGCGCGTGCAACTAGCGTCCAGAAGTGTGTGAGAACACTAGACATTGAAGAAGTAGGTAAGACCACTCGTCACGGAACTTTCTTCCAGATGAATGGAAACTTTTCCTTTGGTGATTACTTCAAGCGCGATGCAATTGCATTTGCTTGGGAGTTTCTAACATCTCCTGTTGAAAAAGGTGGACTAGGTCTTGCTAAGGACAAACTCTGGGCAACTGTCTTCCAAGATGACGATGAGTCAATTGCTCTTTGGCTTGAGCTTTCGGAAATTCCTCTAGAGAGAATTCAAAAGCGCGGTATGGCTGATAACTATTGGTCAACCGGTCAACCAGGACCTGCTGGTCCATGCTCTGAGATCTATTTCGACAGAGGGCCTGAGTATGGTGCTGAAGGCGGACCGGAAGCTGATGAGAACCGCTACATCGAAATCTGGAACCTCGTGTTTATGCAGTACGAGCGTGGTTTAGGTTCGGGCAAAGACAACTTTGAAATCCTTGGAGAACTTCCAAGCAAGAACATCGATACCGGAATGGGTCTTGAACGTGTTGCATTCCTAATGCAGGGTGTTGAAAACCTATATGAAATTGATCAGGTCAGACCTGTTCTTGATTTAGCGGCAGAGCTAGCTGGCAAGACATATGGTGCCAATGAAGATGACGACGTAAGACTTCGCGTAGTTGCCGACCACGTAAGAAGCGCTCTGATGCTTATCGGCGATGGAGTTTCTCCTGGCAACGACGGACGTGGTTATGTTCTTCGCCGCCTACTTCGCAGAACAGTTCGTGCAATGCGACTTCTTGGTGTGAACGAACCTGTATTTGGAAAACTATTCCTAACTTCCAAAAACGCTATGGTTGATGCATATCCAGAGCTTGAAACTGAATACAAGAGAATCAACACAACAGTCTTGGCTGAAGAAGAAGCATTCCTAAGAACTTTAACTTCGGGAACTCAGGTTCTAGAAACTGCTATTGATACTGCAAAGGCGGTAGGACAGAAGTCACTTTCTGGAGAGACAGTATTCCTCTTGCACGACACCTATGGT
>JBDLVB010000105.1:0-3344 GCA_039805005.1 Actinomycetota bacterium | reverse complement strand
GTTGAAGAAGTAGTCGTTGAGGTAACAGAAACTCAAACAACAAGCACTTTTTCTTGGTTTACAACTCCTGAGGTCGAACCAACCGAAGTTGAAGAGGTAGTTGTTGCTGAGACTGTGGTTCCTACTCCAGAAGTTTTGCCAGAACCAGAATTAGTTCCAATTGGTTCTGAATCTGAAACCGAATTTGAAAGATTACTCGCTGCAGCTGCAGCGGAAGAAGAGTTAACTGCTCTTGAGGAATCTGAAAAGATTCCACTTGCAACTCTTGTTGCAACTGAAAGCAATGTTGTTATTCCTTCTGATGAAAACAGAAACCGTGGACCACTATCTCAACTCTGGGTATGGCTAGGTGCATCTGCAACTATCGTTCCAGCGCTTTTGGTTTGGGCTCTGATCAATCTTGGACTTGATTCAACGGCAATTGTTTTGTCAATCCTTGGTGGCTACCTAGTCTCTGGAACTTTGATTTCTGTAGCAGCAATTGCTGGCAAGAGAAGTGGTTTGTCAACTGCAACTATTTCAAGATCAGTGTTTGGTGTTTGGGGTAACTCAATTCCGCTGGGAATTAACTTCGTCGTTAGAGCTGTGGTAGCAGCAATTCTGGTTTCTGTATTCAGCTTCTTCATGAACCAACTAGGTGTGCTCACAGATGTATTCAAAACTGTTCTTCTCGATGTAGCAGGTATTGAATTCACACTAGGTCTGGTATTCCAGGTTGCGTTCGTCTTGGCAGCTTCTGCTATCGCATTGTTCAGAGGAGTTCTAGGTCGCACAGTCCAGGCTCTAGTAAGCATCATTGGATTTGTGATCTTCATTGAGAGCTTCGCTGCCGTTGCTCTTCAAGGTGAGGGTTTGTCTGCTCCTGGTTCAGCAACAATCTTCTCTTTGACTGGACTAGCTGGATTCGCTCTGGTTGTAATGGTTACTCTGACCCTGTGGTTCGCTCTAGCACCAAACATCTCTAAGGCAATCCCAATGAGTGTCCGCGGCATCAAGGTGTTCTCAGCTGTTCTCGTTGCAAACTTTGTTCTACCAGCAATCGTTGGAGTTCTTTCAATCTTGTGGCTGGGATCAGTAAGTGCTGACTCTGTCACACCTATAACCCAGACTGCTCTAGAAGTTCTGCCCACTTGGGCTCAGGGAACTCTAACTGCAGGTGCAGCGTTAGCAATTTTCTATGCAACTGTTTTGACTCTTAGAACTGCTGCACTTGATTTTGTCTCTCTATTCAGATCCAAGTCACGTGTAACGGGAGTTGTCTTTACTTTCGTTGCGGTTGTTCTGCTTCTAGTTCTGTTTGCTCAGCAGCCTGAGAGCCAGCAAGTAACTTACCTAAGCAACCTATTTGTGCTTGTTGCTGCACTATCTGCTGGCTGGATTGGTATCTTCGCTGCTGATGTTGCAATTAGAAGACAGGCCTATCACGAGCTTTCACTTTCTCGCTCATACGGACTATACAAAAAGTTCAACATCCTTGCTCTTCTGAGCTGGGTTGTGACATTGGCTCTGGCTGTTGCTTTGATTCCAGTTACTTTGTTCGGATTTGATTTCATGGGCTTCGCACTTCCTTACCTCGGCTTGGAAGCAAACATCGGTAGTGCTGCGATTGGCTTCTTAGCAACTGTTTTCTTCGGCATGCTTATTACTTTTGCTATTCGCATTCCCCAAATCAGAAAACAGGAACGCGAAGTACTAGAGCTTGAAGCTAGACGCGATCAGCTGAACGATATTTTTGTTGGCACCGAGTAATGGCTGTTTCTCTAAAAGGTGCCGTTGAAGTATTTGAAAAGCTCTGGCCTGTAAGTCTTGCTGAAGACTGGGATGTAGTTGGCCTAGTCTCAGGTTCTGCAGATCAAGAAATCAAATCAGTACTTCTAACCGTTGATGTGACATCTGAAGTTGTTGAGCATGCAAGAGAAGTTGGGGCAGATCTAATCTTTGCTCACCATCCAATGTTGCTCAGGGGAGTGACTTCAATTGCAGAAGATACAGCGAAGGGCAAAGTTCTCTCAGAACTCGTCAGATCAAACATTGCAGTTTATTCAGCTCACACGAATGCAGATTCTGTAGAGTCTGGAACTTCAGCAGTAATCGCTAAAGCATTAGGTCTAATCAACAGCAGACCTCTATCTCCGTCAGCAGCGCCAACTCAGGGTATTGGTCAGATTGGTGACATTGGATCAATGACACTTGGTGAACTAGCCAGCAAGTTGAATGACCTGCTTCCGCCAACTGCAACTGGTGTTCGAGTGGCAGGACCTTTCGACAGAAAAGTAAGCAAGGTTGCGTTGTGTGCAGGAGCCGGAGATTCTTACTCACTCATGGCATTAGATCAAGGTGCTGATGTATTTATTACTTCAGATCTAAAGCACCACAACTCGCAAGAGATTCTTGAACTAGCCAAAGCTCGTAATGTTGAATTTGCTTTAATTGATATTTCCCACTGGGCAGCAGAGTTCGTGTGGCTGGAGACAGCAAAGAAAGAACTCGAACAGGCGTTGCCTCAAGTTAGCTTTGAAGTTTGCGATATTCGAACAGATGTATTTGATTTCCTAATGAACAAACAGAGAGATTCCCAATGAAGTTAGATAAACCAGGTCAATCTGCTCTGCTGAAACTAAGCGAAGTTGATATTGAGATTGATCGAATCAAGAATGTGATCTCTAAAGCCGTTAACTCTCCTGAGTTGAGCGCTAAGTCGCAGGAACTGTCTGAGCTATCGGGTGAAGTTATCGCCGCTCGCACAAACTTTGAAAACTTGAACATGGAAGCTCGCAAGGCGGATGACAACTTGCACATGGTTGAAGAGCGATTAGCACGAGACAACGAGAGGCTGAACCAGACATCTTCTCCTAAAGACGCTCAAGCTATCCAATCTGAGATTGAATCTCTCACTCTTCGCAAAGAAGGTTTAGAAGAAGTTGAACTTGAAATCCTAGAAAGACTAGATGTAGCAAAGCAGGAGCTTGAAGAGATTTCAAATAAGAGAGAGAACTGTTCAAAGGAGCTGGAAGAACTTAGGGAGAAGATTCAGATTCAAGTTGATGAACTAAAGTCTCAAGGTCGCAAACTAGTTGCCGATAAAGAAACACTCACCTCAAAGGTGCCTGCAGAAATTCTTGAGAAGTACAAGGCTCTGGCTACAAAGCAGGTTGCAGTTGGAAAGATAGAGTCACGCTCTTGCACTGCTTGCCACATGGGCCTAACCGCAAACACTATTGATGCACTGGCTGATCTTCCAGAAGATGAAATTGGTTCATGTCCTGAGTGTTTAGCGATGATAGTTCGATGACTCAAATAGTAGTTATTGAAGCAGACGGCGGATCTAGGGGTAATCCTGGACC